>CAZHVH010000181.1:2011-7053 GCA_964535855.1 uncultured bacterium | reverse complement strand
GCCCGAGGGTAAGCCTCATTTACGAGGTAGATAGGGGAGAATCCACCCCCGCTCCCCATCCGTTAAGATCGTCAGGGCGCCGTTCTCATCGGTCCTTAAAATCTCTATCCCCATCCTCCTGTATCCCCTGAGCACATCCTGCGAGGGCAAATGGAAGGGATTTGCACCCACCGGGATCACCCCCCTGACGGGCGCGACGTACCTGAGGAAGGTCGGATCGAAACCCTTGCGGCTCCCGTGTCTCGGCACCTCGATCACCTGCGCCCTTAGCTCCGCTTCCTCTTTCATGAGTAGCGTCTGATCCTCAACCTCTAAGCTCCCCGCGAAGAGGAAGGAGACCCTGCCGCAGCGTAATCTGAGGGCGAGCTTTCTCCCGGCAGGCAGCTTCCAAATCGTCATCTGATACCTATCGCCGAGCTTTATATGATCCCGTCCCTCTCCATCTGGCAGGATCAGCCGATCGATCTTGAACCTCTCCTCTATATGTCTCAGACCGCCGATCAAGGTCGATTTTTCACCCGTCACAACGACCAAGTTTAGTTTCCTTATCCCTCTATGCCTGAGGAACGGCTCGATGATAACCCGTCCCGAGTCGAATCCTCCCCTTCGGGGGCCGACGTTGATCAGCGCCGTTTCGCCGTCGGCCGTCCTGACGAAAGTCGCTGATCCGTAGCCGACGTCTAAGAAGGTCACCTCCGTCATCCTCCCCGGCCACGTCAGGGCGAAATGCCAGACCGAGATGATCAGGATCGAAGCTGCCATGAGGAGCCACCTCCCGGTATTTCGCCGCGCATTCCCGAAATTAACTGCGGCCATGACCAGGAACACATAGAGGAGAATCTGCCAGAGGCGGGGTTTCGAGATGAAGAGGGTCGCGTGCGTCAGTGAGGAAGCCCATCCGGTGAGCTTCTCAAGGGCGCTCAACATCAGCCAATCGACGGCCGCGAAGGGATAGGCCAGCGGAAGCCATATGGATGCCAGCGTCAGAGCTATGAGCGTCAGTCCGACGACAGCCCATAACAGCCAGACGGCGGCGATGTTCGGGATCAGTCCCCACGGGTGGATCTGGTGGAAGTGATATGCGGTTATTGGGATGCTGCCGATCTGCGCCGATAAAGCGACGGTGAGAGGGAGGAAAATCAACCTATGTAGATACGTGATCGGCCTTTTCCGACGCCAGTCCTCTCTGATCCTCATCCAGAGTTTCTCCCATCTGGGCATCAGATAGAGGATGGAAGCGGTGACGACAAATGTAAGCTGAAAGCCTACATCCCAGAGCACCTGCGGTCTGAGGATCAGCATTCCCATCGCCGCCACCGCCAGGAGATTCATCAGGTTTACATCTCTGTCTATCATATATCCTATCAACACCAGGCCAACGATTATGGAGGTTCTCACGACGGAGGGTCTCAGTCCGACGATAAGGGCATAGGCGGCGACGAGCAGGATCGTCAGCGCCGAGGCGATCTTACGTGGGAGCCGGATCAGCCTTAAAAGCAAGAGACAGATGGAGGAGAGCATGCCGACATGAAGCCCCGAGACGGCCAGGAGATGTGAAAGCCCGCTGCGCCTGAAGCTCTCCTCCATGTCATCCGGCATAGCCTCCCTATCCCCCAGGATCATCCCGGCGATGAGAAGGCCCTGCCGTTTTGGAAGGAGCTTGAAGAGGAGCGACTCCAGTCTTCTGCGAACCCTCTCAGCCGAGCGGCGAAGGCTGAATCCACGCGATGGAAGTCTCTCGATCCTCTCCGCCCGCAGCTCGGCGTGAATCCCCTGTGCGGCGAGATACCTCCGCCAATTGAAGGAGCCCGGATTGCGCGACGGCTGAGGAGGCCTTAGCGTTCCGATCGCCGCGATCCGATCCCCACGCCTTAAAACGACCTTATCCCTGCACCTTATGATCAGACGCGCCTTTGGCCCGTTACGGATACGCCCGGCGGAGTAAATGCGCATGCCGTAAGGACGTGCATCGGAACGTATAACCTCACCCTCAAAGCGCACTCTTTTCCCGAAAAGCGGTGTGATCCGCGGCGATGTGAGGGATATGGCGCCGATCGACATCCCAGCGAGGAGAAAAAGCGAGAGCAGGAAGGGATCGGCCATCCTCCTTCGCCCCATCATATAAAGGGAAAATCCGAAGGATAGGCAAAAGGCCCCTGTGAGAAGGCTTAAAATCGGCGGCAGGGATAGTTTCACCCCAAGCAGTATGCCAAAACCCAACGGTATAAGCGCTTTGACCGCGGGAGGCATCGGTTCATCTCACGAAGGGATAAAACCCGAACACCGGCTCTCCCTCAACCATGATGGGTTTGCTGATTTTAGTTCTGACATCCACCAGCCATATCTGACCGTTCGTCTCATATATGATCCCAGTTCCGTCCGGCAGCCATATGGGATGTTCACCTCCGTATTTGGTCAGCTGTTCCTCCTCGGGAGGTTTATTTCGATAGAAGGTTATGACCCAAATCTGTCTGTGGCCGTCCGTCTCTCGTGAGAAGGCGAGCCTATCCGGATCGGTGGGACACCACGACGGCTCGGCATCGTCCGCCGGCGAGAGGACGAGCGGATCGATCTGGTTATCCACGATATCGTAGCAGTAGATATCCCTCTGGAGTTCACCATCAGAGTTCTTCTTCTTCGTCCCTGGGGGAGAAGGGTTCGATTCGGCAGCTCCGGCCATGGCGAAGGCGACGAGCTCGCTGTTCAGATTCCAGCACGGATCGGAGATCAGCCTCGCACTGGTCGGCACCTGGATCTCATCGCCTGTCTTTATGAACCTTATAAACAGCTTTCTCTGATCGCCGATCCTTTTTATGTAGGCTATGAAATCCCCGTCGGGCGAGATGACAGGCTGTTCCGCCATCTCGCTGCGTTTCAATATGATTCTGCCCTCGACGTTATCGGCGCTTGAGAGCCTGATATGTCCGTCCAGATCGATATAGACGAGAAGCGATCCGTCGGTGGTGCTTGTCGGATCGCTGCCGAGGCCGAGGGCTTGTCTGATGCCGTTTGACGATAGCCCCCAGACGATGTCGTCGGAGGAATAATAGAGGACGTTAAACGGCAGGTGTATGTTGCTCGTCTTTTTCTTCAGCTTATCCAGATTTTTAGGTGCGAACTTTTCGCTCTCCTTGAGGACCCAACCCAGACCTGACTGCTCGAACTTGAAGGCGATCCCCTCCCTCCAGTAATACCACTCCTCGATCTGCTTACCCATCTCGGCGTATGAGAAAACATCATCGGGCGGGCCGTATTTGGCCTTGATGTTCATCCGGTTGGCGTCGTCTATGACGGCCATGTCTCCCGAATCATCCGTGAAGGCACCTCTGATGTATATGTTGATATAGGGCGTGTATCTTTTCTCGAAGACCGAGACGGGCACGGGTTTGCCGCTTATCGGGTTCATCGTCCCATAGATTCCGAACCCATCTCCGCCATCCGCCTTCCCGTCGGAATCGGAATCTATGACCGCCATGATGTAGTAGGTCCCCCGCGGCAGATCCACAGAATAGCTTCCGTCCTCGTTGAGCTGGACCGGTATGACGGCCGGATTTTGAAAGTCGGGCTTCTCAGATACGAGGATAAGCGCGGAGCTGGGTTTCCTACCGTCCCATATCACCCTTCCGGTTATCCCGCTTTGAAGGGAGACCTCTTCGTTTCCTTCGATCTTCGGGTTGAGTGAGACGATCTGGCCCTTTTTGGTGAACACCCCTGTTATTCTGATCATCACGTCGGGATTAAGCCCCTGTTTGAGGTGAAGGGTGCGGGGCTGTTTCTGGGTTATATCATCGCTTCCGTAAGCTCCTATCCCATCGCCCGCGCTGTATTTTCCGTCTCCGTCGACGTCCACCTCAGCCAGAAGATAATAATCGCCCGGGGGAAGCATTATGGTGAAGGAGCCGTCCGGGGCTGTGCCCACCGCTTCAACGGCCTTTGTGAAGGTGGGATCGCGGTAGAACTGGACGACGCATCTCTCCAAGCTATGCCCGTCCCAGATCACCTTCCCTTTGACCTTTGCCGATTTGGCCTCCAGTATGGTCTTCCGAACCTCCTCCCCGATCGCTGCAATTCCTCCGCCCTCAAGCCTCTTACCTACTATTTTGATCTGTATGGAGGTAAACCTTCTGGGCTCGACCAGAACCGGTTTGGGGAATGCATCTTTCGATTTAAGGTCGTCGATACCATATATCCCGAACATGTCCCCGGCGTCGAAGAGGTTGCTGCCGTTTAAATCCAGGACCGCCAGTATGTAGTACTTGCCGGGCGGGAGGTTCATCTTGAAGCTGCCGTCGGGATCGACCTTCGTTTGACCTACCCTGTTTTTCCAGGAGAGATCGGTGTATGCGAAGACCAATCCGTTTTTAAGCTCGCCTTTCCCCGATATCACCTTACCGGATATCCCCGTCGAAATCCGCTCCAACTCCTCCTGGAGGGTTGGTCTGGCCTCGTACTCCTGGGCGGGTACAACCTGCAGCCTGCCATCCACGAGGGCTAGAACCGCCGTTATGTATATGTCAACGTCGGTTATGATATCGCCCTCCTTGACCTCCACTATCTTTTTGTCCTGCTTTGGATCGCTCCAATCGGTTATCCCGTACATGCCTATCCCGTCCCCCTCATCCATCTTCCCGTCCTTGTCCACGTCCACGAAGGCTGCGATATAATATCTGCCCGGCTCAAGCACCAGTTGATAATCGCCCTTTTTGTTCAGAAGAAAGCCGGTGCTGTAGAGGTCCTTGAGGGATGAGTCCTTATACACCTGAACCGTCACCTGCGAAAGATCATGGCCTTTCCATATCACCTTGCCTGTGATCGCGCCCGTTTTGGCGGACTGGACTTTTCCCTGATCTTCCGCCTGGGAAATCGGGATAAGCCCCGCAATCAAGATGAACAGGAGGATCGGGATCGAAATTCGTCTCATATCAGGATCTCCTCCGGAGCTTCTTTTCCGTTTGAACGTTAAACGTTTAACGTGCTAACGTTAAATGAGACGAGGGTTTCCGTTAGGTGGTTGAATCCATCTTACTTTACCTTTCTGGCGA
>CAZHVH010000181.1:0-1911 GCA_964535855.1 uncultured bacterium | reverse complement strand
TCATCCTCCGTTTCGGCGAAGGTCTGAAGGTGAAAATGGAGGACTATGTTCCTTTCGGTGGTGACGTCGAATATGTATAGGCCGCCGGTTTTGAGAACCGAGGCCGCGCTGAGGAAAGCCTTTCTCAGATCCTCGCGCGTGAGCATATAGTTTATGCTGTCATAGAGACATATCGCGGCGTCAAACGTCCTTTTGAAGGGGAGAGATCGCATATCGCTCTGTGCCAGCCCGATTTTAACCCTCATGTTCCTCGCCTTTTCCCTTGCCACCTGCATCATCTCCAGCGCCTTATCCACTCCGAACATCTCATAGCCGGACTTGGCAAGTCTCACCGTCACCTGTCCTGTGCCGCATGCTATATCGAGCACCCGTTTTGGGATGGGGCCGTAGTATTCGAACAGATCCTCGACATATCTCGCCCATCTGTCATAATCGACGTTTTCCATCATCTTATCGTATGCGTATGCGAATCTGGTGTAAGGGGGTGCGAAGCTCACTTTTTCTCCTCCGGTCCCATCGCCGCGTTTATCATCTCAAGGAGGGTGTTGATCTCCTCCGCCGTCCAGCCATCTTCATCAGACCGTGCCTTTTGGGCGTATGTAGCTGCGGCGCGGGCTTTCCCGAAGTTCACCTTTCCCCTCGGTATGGCGCGTTTCATCCGGGCGAAGGTCTCCCTGACCCTCTCCTTGTCCACACCTTTCGGCGCCTCGGTCAGGATCTCCTTCTCTATGAGATCGACTGCCATAGCGACGAACCTGTTGATAAAGGCAAGCATCTGTATGTAAAGCACGATCATCACAACCAACCCCACAAGCAGGAAGCCCGTCGCCACGGGCCAAAACCTGGATCTACTTACATCCCTCGCCATATCTCACCGCCATCTTCGCTTTTATCGTCTGTATGATGATATCTCTTGGTTCCGGATCTGTCAAGCCTCAAAACAGCATCGCCCTGCAGATGAGACCGCCGTGTCTTCTCACGGGGTAAGCCCCTTTCACCTCCCTCCCGAGCTCCTCCAATCTTTTCACCACCTCTGCCGCCATGCTTTGGGAGATCAACATCACGATGGGCCCCTCCTCTTTGCACACGCGGCATATCTCCTCCATCGCCTCGATAACCGCTCCCCTCTGTTCCCGCCTATAAGGAGGTTCCGTAACCACGGCGTCAAAGGTTTTCGATTTAAAGGGAAGCCTTCTGGCATCGGCTATCAGGCATCTTCCCCCTGAGGTCTCTTCCAACCCCAGTCTCAAGGAGATATCCACCTCTGAAGCGACGACCTTCAATCTCCGCCTTCTGGCCTCCAGAACTATCCCTCCGAATCCGGCGAACGGGTCGAGGACGAGCTCATCCCCCTTCAATCTGGCCAGATTTAGCAGGAACCTGGCGTCCAACGGTGAGAGTCCCCTGTGATGTTTGTGTCCCTTGGCTAGAATCACCCTCCCGTTCACCTCCACCTTGAACGGCCTTTTATCGGGCGAGAGCCTCAATCTCCCCTCATCGTCTTGGAGGTATATCTCCTGTTGAAATCTCTTACGGTCTCCAATTCTGACCCATCCGACGCGCCATCTCCCTTTAGATTGGGAGCGGAGCTCTTCACCCATGTAAGGCTCCTCATGCACGGAGAGGATCGCCTCGATATATCCGGCCAACTCGGCCCTGCGTTTCACCTCATCCGGCGGCAGGTTTATCGTGACGAGCAGCCTGTGTTTGGTCCAGTACTCCTCCGCGATATCCAGTATGTTCTCCTCGAAGAGGGAGATCAACTCCGCTTTGGCGGTCTCATAGGGTATTCCACATCCACCGCGGCTTCTTCGGAGGAAGATCAGATATCTATTACCCCCGCTCATATCCCTTGGTATTTCCCTGCGATCAACCCTCCCCATTTTCCAAATCGCTCTTATTTCCCTTGAG
>CAZHVH010000180.1:0-7067 GCA_964535855.1 uncultured bacterium | reverse complement strand
GGGGGACCGACCAGAAGCACGCCTTTTGGTATCCTTCCGCCGAGGCGCTGATATTTCTTCGGATCTCTGAGGAAATCCACTACCTCTCGTAGCTCCTCCTTCGCCTCCTCGCATCCGGCCACGTCATCGAAGGTTTTCTTCGGATGCGATTCGCTGAACCTCTTGGCCCTGCTCTTGCCGAAGGAGAGGGCCTTGTTTCCCGCCCCCTGCATCTGTCTGGAGATGAAGATCATGACGGCTATAAACAACACCACAGGGAGAAGACCGCTGAGGAGCATCGTCAGCCACTGAGGGAAGTGCGAGGAAGGCTCTATGTAGAAGGTCACACCGTATTTCAACAGCTCCTCCTCAAGCGGATAGTTGGAGAACGGATCCCTCGGTATCCTGAACCTCTCAAACGGCCTGGACTCTATGACCTGCCTTCCCTGAACGGGGAGATACTGCGGTTCAGTGAACTCCCCCTCGATCCACTCCTTGCCTATATATACCCTCGCTACCTTCCCCTGCTCGATGAGCTTATGAAATTCACTGAAGGGAAGGTTATCGTATGTCTGAGCTTTTTGAGGTCTAAGTATCTGATAGGATGCGAAGACGAGAATAGATACCAGAATGAGCCAAACAAGCATCCCTCTGGCATTTCTGTTCACGTGAAATCCCCTCACAATCCTGATAAGAAATTACAGTTTCAGTATACCATACCAGATCATCGGTAGCAAGGTTAATTTGAACCACCGATTTTCACCACCTCGCAGACCTCCCCCTTGCTTTCGAACTCCTCCAAGATCTCCTCCACGAAGGTTCGCCTCCTCATAAATGAGCTGATCGATGGGGTGGTTATGTAAAGCCTTTCCCTCGCCCTCGTCAGCGCCACATACCAGATCCGCCTCTCCTCCCTCAGCTGCTTTTCCCTCTCGATCTCTGAATGGTTTTTCACCCCGATCTCATCGTATATGCTCAGGAACCTACCCTTAGAATCAACATATGGTTCCAATTTAAAGGGTTTCCGACCTCCCACCTTAGCGTTTATCAGCAGGCCGTCTCCCTCATCGAACATCAATTTCGGCACTCTGGGCAGCGCGGGGAAGATCCTCTCCTTGGCGTTGACCACGAAAACCACGTCGAACTCCAACCCTTTGGCCTGGTGAACGGTCATGATCCGCACCACCTCCTCCATTTCCACCTCAGCCTCTTCCTCTCCGATCTCCCTTTCGATGGAAAACTGGATGTAACTGATGAAATCCTCAAGCCTCTGCCATCCGCCGACTGCCGTCCGACGTTGGATGTTTTTGGCCTCAAATCTTCCGGCCAGATACAGGATCTTCCGTAGATTAGCGGCCACCCTGATCGATTCGCTCTTCGGGAGCTTTTCCAACAGCAGATTATATCCGCTCAACTCGATAACCCACTTAGCGATCCGATATATTGAGGTGTTCCCTTCCCTCGCCAGCCGGCTGAGGTCGATCAGCCTATGTCGAAGCCTTATAAGTCGCTCGGCGATATCCCGTCCGAACTCCTCATTCAACCTCTCAGCGTTGGAGATAGCCTGGAAGAAAGAGTCAGGGTCGATCGTCCTGAGCCTGTATATCGATTCGTCGTTTAAGTTCACAGCAGGGGATCTAAGCGCCCTGACCATGGCCTGATCGTCCTCCGGATCGAGGCAGAGCTTCAAATAGCAAACTATATCCTTGATCTCCTCCCTGTCATAGAACCCCACACCTCCGACGGTCAGGTATGGGATCTGCTCCCTCCTTAAGGCGTCTTCATAGGCTTTGGCATGTTTCACGCTTCGCATGAGTATGGCGATCTCGCTCGGTTTGACACCCTCCGTCATCAGATCCCGGATAGATAGAGCGACGAACTCCGCCTCGGTGTGTCTGTCGGGCGCTATGACGAGCTGGACCCGAGGTTGATGGGCGTAACCCCTGAGCTCCGGCTCAAGCTTAACGGCCTTTCGGGCGAAGTCGGGGTCGAGCGTTATGGAGTGGTGGGCAACCTCGAGAATTTCACCGTAAGATCTGTAGTTTTTGGTGATATCCAGCGATCTTCCTCCCCACTCCTCGGCCCGAAAATCCTCGACGTTCTCCACCCTTGCATCGCGCCAGCCGTAGATGGACTGCTTATCATCGCCCACCACTGTCACGTTAGACATCCTCTCATCGGCCGCCAGCAGCTTTAGCAGCTTGAATTGCGCCTCGTTGGTATCCTGGAACTCATCCACCAGAATGTATCTGAACTGAGATCTGTATCTTCCTCTTATCCGATCGTTTTCCAAGAGCAGATCGTACGCCCTGAAGATGAGATCGGCGAAGTCAAGCCTGTCCTCCTCTGCCAGCTTCCGTTGGTACTCGCTATAGATCAGGTATATCACCTCCTCCATCTCCCTCTCATATCTCAGCTGATCCTCCACGGATTCGAGCCTTCTGAGCAACGCACGTCGGCTTTGGGCCGGTATCTCCTCCAGGAGGTGCGATTCGCGCAGCCTCTGTAATCTCTCCCTGAAGCTGTTTCTCCCCGAAGCCGACATCCTCTTGAAATCCTCGGGGGATATCAATCTATCCTTGAGGTGCAGGATGAAATTGAAGAGGTGCCTGTAAAACAGATCGGTATCGGTGAAATCGATATTGGGGTATTCCTCCGGGCTGAAGGGTATACGGAGGTTAAATAGGTCATCCACCACGTGATGGAAGAACAGCCTTGCCTCCAGCTCGTCCATAACCTCAAACTCCGGATCCAGCCCAGCCTCGAAGGCGTTTTCCCTAAGCACCCTTCCGCAGAAGGAGTGGAAGGTGCTGACCCAAAGCCCCGTGAAATCCAGCGGGTTCTTTATGATCCCCTCCTCCCTTGCCAACCTGATGATCCTGCTCGCCATCTCATCGGCTGCTTTGTTGGTGAAGGTCAGCGCGAGGATATTGCGCGGTTTGAGATCAGGATGGTCTTTCAGAAGTCGAACGAACCGGTATGTGAGTATGGTGGTCTTGCCCGTCCCGGCCCCGGCGATCACCTTCAGAGGTGAATCGATCGGATGTGTTATGGCCTCTTGTTGTTGGGGATTAGGTTTGAGCCTCATGATTTTTCACGATTATCTTGATGAATCTACCCGGCTCATCGGAAATCCTTTTCAGAGCATCTGGGACCTTATCTATGCTTACAACTTCGGTTATAAGCGGTTTAACGTTCACCTTGCCGTCGGCTATCATCTCCATCGCCAGCATGAATTCACCGGCGCTGTTTCTGGAGCCCAATAGGTCGATCTCCTTTCTTATGAGAGAGGCTGTCTCTATGGGGATCTCCCCCTTAGCCCATCCGATCATGGATATTCTGGCCGCGTGTGATACGGCTGATATCGCCGAGAGCAACGCCTGAGGCGCTCCTGATGCCTCTATAGCCACAGGAGGTTTCAAATCGAGCCTTGAAACCTCCTCAGGTTTGATCGCCCGTTCTGCTCCCAGCTTGATGGCGAGCTTTCTCCTGCTTTCAAGCGGTTCGACCAGGATAGGTCTTGCGCCCATCGCTTTAGCTGCCTGGATGACCAACTGTCCTATCTGTCCTCCGCCGAAGATGAGCACGTGTTCATCCTTCCGCACTTTCGCCCTGCGTAGACCATGCAATGCTATGGAAAGCGGCTCGATCATCACCATCTCCTCCCAGCTTTCGATCCCCTCGATCTTATATAGGAGATCAACGGGATGGGCGACCAACTCCGACATACCCCCGTCCACATGTACCCCTCTGACCTTGAGGTTTTCACAGCAGTTCGTCCTGCCGATCGAACATGGATAACACTCCCCACAGTATAGATACGGCTCAACTATAACCTTATCCCCGGGTCTTATACCTCTATCGTTTTCCGGGCACTCCAGCACCTCGCCCACTATTTCATGTCCTATCACCCTGGGATATGAGACCAGGGGATTAACCCCTCTGTAAGCGGCGATATCCGAGCCGCATATTCCGGCGGCTTTCACCTTTATAAGGGCTTCACCGAGTTCAGGTTGCACGGGAGGTATATCATCAACTCTAACTTCGAAAGGCTTAATCAGTTTAACCGCCAACATCAGCATCCTCCTTCCCCCATCTCCATCGGGGATATTATCCTATAACATCAGATGAGCCCCAGTCAAGTATATGGTCGGCTTGACATGCTCACCGCTCTAAGGTATAGTATCTTCGCCATTCCAACCCGAAAAGGAGGCAACCGGGCTATGTTGAAGGTCCTCTTCATGGGCACTCCTAAGTTTGCTCTCCCTTCGCTCAAAGCCCTGTATGGATCGGATTTCATCGAGATACTCTCTGTCGTAACGAAGCCGGATGAGCCCAGGGGGCGGGGGATGAAACTCATGCCACCTCCGGTCAAAGTAATAGCCGAAGAGCTCGGCTTGAAGGTATATCAGCCGAAAAGGGCTTCCTCTCCTAAGTTCATCTCGAAGCTCAGGGAGATGGCGCCCGATGTGATCGTGGTTGTGGCATATGGACAGATACTTAAGCCGGAAGTTCTCAGGATACCTCCCAGAGGATGTGTGAATCTTCATCCTTCACTGCTGCCCAAATATCGAGGGCCTGCCCCGATCCAGTGGGCCATAATCAACGGGGAGAGGGAGACAGGTGTGACGGTGATGTTCCTGGATGAGGGGGAGGACACGGGCGATATAATCGCGCAGAGGCGGGTGGAAATCAACGATGATGATACCGCCGAAACTCTACACGACCGGCTTTCACAGATCGGAGCACAGCTCCTGGTCGAGGTGCTGAGGGATATGGATCGAGGGGAGGTGAGCCGACGGGCACAGGATCACACACAGGCCACCTATGCTCCTAAGCTGAAAAAGGAGGACGGCCATATAGATTGGACGGCAAATTCCGCTCGGATATGTAACCTGATCAGGGGGACGAAGCCATGGCCTGGCGCATACTCCCACCTGCAGGACGGCAGGATGATCAAGATCCACGAGGCGATCTCCTCCCCGCCGGATGAAGGGCCGGAGATCGATCTGGAACCGGGGCAGATCTACGTCTCACCACGTAACGATCTCTTCGTTAGAACAGGGGACGGATGGGTTAAACTCCTCTCCGTCCAGCCTGAGGGGAAAAAGAGAATGAGCGGCCCTGATTTCGTAAACGGATACAGGGTCAAAACCGGTGATAGGTTAAGATGAGTGAGGAAGCGCTCGTCAAAGCGGTGAAGATATCCCTGATATCTCTGGTTCTGATTCTGTTTATGGGGATGATCTTCGTCCTCATCATCCTTCCCCGCCAGGTCAGAGGTAAGGTGGTCGAGGTGCCCAACGTCGTGGGCAGAAGAGCTGAGGATGCTAAAAAAACCTTGATCGGCCTGCAGCTTCAGCCGGTTGTGGAAACGCGCAGATTTAGCAATACAGTCCCCGAAAACCACATCATAGCCCAATCGCCCCAGGCAGGTATGAAGGTCAAGCTCGGTGGGAGAGTGAATCTCGTCCTCAGCCTCGGCAGGGATAAGGTGACTGTGCCCGATCTCACAGGCAAGATGGTAGACGAGGCTGAATCGATGTTGGGCGAGATAGGATTGAGGGTGGGGATCAGATCACGTGTGTATTCGGAAAAACCTTCCGGGATCATCATAGCGCAGAATCCGCCGCCCAAGAGCGTGGCTGCCAGGGGCGATCCCGTGGATCTGTTGATAAGCGACGGTATCTACCCCGAACCCCTGATAATGAACGATCTCAGGGGGATGAAGCTGGAGGAGGCTGAGGAGGCGATCAGACATAGCGGACTCTCGATCGGGGAGGTAAGTTTCCAACAGGCGAAAGATCATGAGGCGGAGACGATCATCTCACAGAATCCGCCACCTGGAACCTTGATCAGGGCGGGGGATAAGGTGGATCTTGTGGTGAGCGTACCGCAGGTGAGAAAGAGGCTCTCCTCCCGACCCGTGGTTATAAAGCATACGGTCAATCCTAATGCTGAGGGTGATGTGCACGTCAGAATCGTGGTGGAACATCAACGGGGAATAGAGAGGCTTATAGACGGGTATTTCCCTCCGGGTAAGAAGATCGAAAGGCTGACGTTCGTCGTCGGCAGGGCTGTGGTCAGGATCTATGAGAACGATATGGAGAAACCGACCAAGGAGGAGGTTCTCAGATGAGGGTTCTCATATCCCCCTCGATCCTCGCCGCCGATCTGGGTGAGCTTGCAGATGAGGTGAGAAGGGTGGAGGAGGCAGGAGCGGACTGGCTTCATATAGACGTCATGGATGGTCACTTCGTGCCGAACCTCTCCTTCGGGCCAAAGGTGGTATCAGATCTCAGAGGACGATCGAACCTTTTCTTTGATGTCCATCTTATGGTGGATAACCCCCTGGATCTCATAGATCCGTTTGTGGAGGCTGGGGCGGATCTGATCACCGTGCATTTAGAGGCGATATCCCATGATGAGATCGGATATCTTATCGATGAGGTCAAATCGCGGGGCGTTATGGTCGGGGTGGCGCTGAAACCCGGAACCGACTGGCATCCTCTGGAGCCCTTCTTCAAGGAGATAGATCTTATCCTGCCTATGACCGTCAACCCCGGGTTCAGCGGTCAGAAGATGATAGTGAAGGAGCTGGGTAAGATGGGGGAGATAAGCAAGGCGGCGCGCAGGATGGGCTCCCCCAGATACATCCAGGCCGATGGGGGGATTAACCCGCAAAACGTCAATATGGTGATCCAGGCCGGGGCAAACGTGATAGTGGCTGGCACGGCGATCTTCAAAAGCGGAGATATTGCCAAGGCTATTCAGGATCTGCGGGGAACATAGCCTCCCTGACCGCCACTGCCCAAACTATGTAAATTTTTGCACAGTGATTTAATTTGCGCAAAATGTGAAATTTATTTCACACCCCTCGGAGGGAAAGCCCGTTTAAGGGGATAGAGCCTCCGGCACGGATTTTGCAGTATTGCTGTGTGATAGGTGGTTTGCGGTGAAAGCTCCAACGAGCGAGCAATTCCCACAATTCTCTCACCCCATCCCATAAAACGGGTTGGGGTTATTTTTTAGAATCGCTCATATTATCGTTAAGTGTAGCAGAGATCTGAGAGTCCGGAAGAGCTTAT
>CAZHVH010000179.1:0-7078 GCA_964535855.1 uncultured bacterium | reverse complement strand
AGTGGGATGCAAAAAGCAGGTTAAGATAGTCGAGAGTCGAGAGTCAAGAGTCGAGAGACAAAAAAGGACTCTGGACTCTAGACTCTTGTCCCTCGACCTTAACCTCTGATCGTGAAAGGGCGTTGATTGCCACCATAACTACACTCAAGGGAAATAAAAGCGATATAGATGGAAAAAGATCGAGATGGAGGTGAGCGAAGTGAGAAGTGCGGTTTTATGTTCGCTGTTTCTGGGGTTCGTTTTGTCCTCCGCCTGGGCGGGCGAGATTTTGATCAAAGGCTCGGACACCCTTCTGAACCTGGTTCAGCAGCTCGCCGAAGCTTACATGAAGGAAAACCCGGATGCGGAGATCTCGATCGTGGGGGGCGGTTCAGGAGTCGGGATCGCCGCTCTGATAGACGGCAACGTGGACATAGCTAACGCCTCCAGAAAGATCAAACCGAAGGAGCTCAGGAAAGCCAGGAAGAACGGGGTGGAACCTGTGGAGTTCGTCATAGCGATAGACGCTCTGGCCATCATCGTCAACCCTCGAAATCCTGTGGATAAGCTGACGATCGAACAGCTCGGGGCGATATACCGGGGAGAAATCGGAAACTGGAAGGAGGTGGGCGGGCCTGATATGAGGATCACGCTTTACGGCAGACAGCCCGTATCCGGGACCTTCGTCTTCTTCAGGGAACGGGTTTTGAAGGGCGATTACTCCAGCAGGATGCGTCAGATGGCCGGAAACGCCCAGATCATAGAGGCCGTAAAGCGGGATAAATCGGGCATAGGATATGTCGGGCTGGGATACGTAAAGAAGACCAAGGGGGTTAAGGTCATAAGCGTCGGGGAACGCCGAAAGGATAAACCGCTCAGATATATCTCCCCGCTCGTTTTCCTGACCCCTCACAAGCCGGGCGAGAAGAGGCCGGATATCAAGGAATACCCGCTTGCCAGACCGCTGTTCCAATACACGAACGGCAGGCCGACGGGGGCGGTCAGGGATTTCATACAGTTTGAGCTCAGCGACAAAGGGCAGAGGATAGTCGAGAGGGTAGGGTTCATCAGGGTTCCTGAGAGATACATGAGGAAGAACATGGAGATCCTGAAAGATGGCGATGATCGGAGGACTGGCGTTCGGTGAAAGGGAGCTATGGAGCACCTTTGCAGCGGGGGTGTCGGGTGAGGCTGTTTAAAGAGAAAGTCATAAAGCTCCTCCTCTTCGGATGTGCGGCTTTGGCGGCATCGGTCCTGCTTGGAATACTCGCCTTGCTCCTCTTTTACGGAGCTCGGGCTTTCAAGGAGATCAACCCGCTGGAGTTCTTCCTCGGAAGGGAGTGGAACCCCGACGCCTACGGTGAGCCGAAATATGGGATAATCCCTCTCCTCCTCGGTTCCCTCTCGACCACGCTGATCGCCCTGGCGATAGCCACACCCACCGGAATAGCCAGTGCCCTGTTCATATCTGAAAAGCTCGGCGGAAGGCTCAAGATGTTCGTCAAGACACTGGTGGAGATCTTAGCAGGGTTTCCATCAGTAGTCATAGGGTTTTTCGGCCTTACGGTCCTTTCACCGGTGATTGCGAGGGTTTTCAACATCTATTCAGGCTTGAACCTGCTCAACGGGGGCATATTGCTTGGGATAATGGCTCTTCCGACGATAATCTCCATCTCCGAGGACGCCCTTGAGGCTGTGCCGTTGAGCTACCGTGAGGCGGCTCTGGCGCTGGGCGCCGACAGCTGGCGGGCTTCCGTAAAAGTTGTCCTCCCCGCCGCCCGACCCGGTATACTCGCCGCCCTGATGCTGGGGTTCGGAAGGGCTATAGGGGAGACGATGGCCGTGCTGATGGTGGCTGGTAACGCCCCTGTAATCCCCCTCTCGCCCTTCGACCCCGTCAGGACAATAACCTCCACCATAGCGATAGAGCTGGGCGAGGTTCCTTTCGGAACGATCCATTTCCACGCCTTATTCGCCCTGGGCCTGTTTCTGTTCGCCATATCGCTTGGGACCAACCTCATAGCCGAGTCGATGCTCAAAAGGGAAAAGGAGAGGTTCCAGATATGAGGGGACGAGGGGAGAGGTTGAAATTCGCCGTCCTTTCGCTTCCGCTGTTCCTGACGATCAGCTTCATCCTGTTTTTGGGTTTCCACCTGACGAGCCGTGGGATAAGGGTTCTGAGTTGGGAGTTCCTGACACAGCCCCCCAGGGAAGGGATGAAGGAAGGGGGGATCTTCCCCTGCATCGTCGGAACCCTATACCTGAGCCTCGTATCGTTTCTGTTCTCCGTCCCCGTAGGCGTGGGCGCCGGGATATACCTCGCCGAATACGCAACCGAGACCTTCCTCACGAAACTGATCCGCAGCTCGATAAGGAGCCTTGCGGGGATACCGTCCGTGGTCTACGGGCTTTTCGGGGTGACGGTGTTCGTGGAGCTTTTCGACTTCGGACCCTCGGTGCTCGCATCAGGTCTCACGCTGGGGCTGATGAACCTCCCATGGATAATCGCCACGAGCGAGGAGGCGATAAGGGCCGTGCCCGTCTCATTCAGGGAAGGCGCCCTCGCCTTGGGGGCCACGAAGTGGGAGGCTATACGACATAACGTCCTCCCCTACTCCTTCGCAGGCATAGCCACAGGGGTCCTCCTTGCGATGGCAAGGGCCATAGGGGAGGTCGCCCCGATACTGTTTACAGGGGTGACCTTCTACCTCAGGCATCTCCCCAAATCACCCTTTGAAAGGTTTATGGCTTTGCCCTATCACCTTTTCGTGCTGGCGACCCAGCATGAGGATATAGAGGCCGTGAGGCCGATAGCGTTTGGGACAGCCTTTGTGCTCCTCCTGATGGTTCTTTCGTTCGATATGACAGCTTTCCACCTGAGAGCCAGATCGCTCAGAAGGAGGAAGTGGTGAAGATGAGGGATAAGATCCTGATAGAAAACCTCAACCTCTGGTATGGCGAGGAACACGTCCTCAAGAACATCAAACTCGGCATAAAAAGGAACGCCGTGACGGCGATAATCGGCCCTTCGGGATGCGGAAAATCATCCCTTCTCAGATGCCTCAACAGGATGATCGACCTGGTCCCCGAAGCCAGGGTCAGGGGAAAAGTTCTGCTTGATGGTCTCGACATCTACTCGGACGGCGTGGACGTGTATGAGCTGCGGAAGAGGGTGGGGATGGTCTTCCAGAAACCGAACCCGTTCCCGAAATCGATCTTCGAGAACGTCGCTTTTGGGCTGAGGATACACGGGATCAAGGATAGGAAGGAGATCGAGGAGAGGGTCGAAAAGGCGCTTGAGGACGCAAACCTCTGGGATGAGGTGAAGGAGAGGCTTGCCAGCTCCGCCTTCGAGCTATCGGGAGGGCAACAGCAGAGGTTGTGCATAGCGAGAGCTATAGCGATCGAGCCGGAGGTTTTGTTGATGGACGAGCCAGCATCGGCGCTTGACCCGATATCCACAGCGAGGCTCGAGGAGCTGATAGAGAAGCTCAAAGAGAGCTATACGATCGTCATCGTCACCCATAACATCCAGCAAGCCGCCAGGGTCGCCGATTACACCGCATTTCTGATGTTAGGGGAGTTGGTGGAGTTCGATAAGACCGAAAGGCTGTTCACCAACCCCAAAGATAAAAGAACGGAAAGTTATTTGACGGGCAGATTCGGATGAGAGGAGGGTGATTCTCAAAATGGTTGAAGAGAAGATAAGTCGGATAAGGGAGAAACTGCTGTTCATGGCTTCAATAGTTGAACAGATGATACGGGATAGCGTTAAGTCGCTCGTGGAGCGAGATGAGGAGCTGGCTTCCAGGATCATAAACGAGCAGGAACCCAGGGTCAATCAGCTCGAGATAGAGATAGACGAGATGTGCATCAACCTGCTGGCGCTGTATCAACCAAAAGCCGCTGACCTCAGGGCGGTCACGATGATGATGAAGATCAACAACGACCTTGAGAGGATAGGGGACCACGCGGTCAACATAGCCGAAAGGGCGATCCCCCTGATCAGAACGCCGCCCGTCAAGCCGCTTATAGACATACCGAGGATGGCCGAGGAAGCGACCGGAATGCTCAGGGACAGCTTGGACTCCTTCACCAACTCCGATTTCGAGCTGGCGATAAAGGTTTGTGAGAGGGATGAGATCGTGGACGGGCTAAGGGATCAGATAACCAGAGAGCTTATAACCTACATGATAAGCGACCCCACAACTATAGAGAGGGCTTTACACCTGATACTGATAGCCAGGGACCTGGAGAGGGTGGCCGACCTTGCTACCAACATCGCCGAGGACGTGGTCTTCATGGTGAGAGGGGAAACGATCAAACACAAGGCCCATCTCGGGACGGATTACCTCGTGAGGAAGGGAGAAGAACGGTGAAGGTGGATCCTCTTCCGGGCTGGCTTGTGACCTCAATTCTCCCGCCGTGTAGCTGGACTATGTGTTTGACTATCGAGAGCCCAAGCCCCGTTCCCCCGAGCTCCCTCGACCGGGCCTTGTCCACCCTGTAGAACCTCTCAAATATCCTGGGGAGATGTTCGGAGGGTATCCCTATGCCGGTATCCGAAACCCGTATCTTTACCTGATCGTCCCCGGCCTCGGCGGTGAGGGAGACCTCCCCCCGCTCGGTGTATTTGACGGCGTTGTCGAGCAGGTTTAGAAGCATCTGCTCCAGCAGAAACGGATCGCCCAAAAGCGCTGTTCCGGGCTTCACATCGACCTTGAGCTTGATCCCCTTCTCCTTGGCAGCCCTTTCGACCAGCTTCACCACGTCCCCCACCAGCTCGAAGAGGTCAACCATCTCCATCCTGAGCTGTGGTTCCGGCGATTCGAGCCTCGAAAGAAGAAGCAGGTCGGAGACCAAGTTCGACATCCTCTCCACGTTCCTGCGTATCACCTGGATGAACCTCCTCTGCGTTTCGGGGTCTTCATCCTCGATCGTCTCAAGATACCCTTTGATCGCCGTGAGGGGTGTTCTCAGCTCGTGGGATGCGTTTGCCACGAACTCGGCTTTGAGCTTTTCGATCTGAGCGTCGGCGGTTATGTCGTGAAACACGAGCACGAACTCCTCTCCCCCGCTCCCCTTGAAAGAGATGGCGTTGACCGTAAAAACCTTCCCCCGGAACTCCATCCTCCCCCTCATCCTCCCCTTTCGAACCAGCTCATCGACCATCCCCTTCAGCTCCTCGCATCTGATCGCCTCCAGGTAGTTCCTACCGGAGATATCGTCCTTAACCGAGAACATCTCCCTAAAGCTGCTGTTAGTCAATCTGACCGTGAGGTTGCGATCGAGCACGAGCACCCCCTCCGACATCGAGTTGATGATGGCGTTCAGCTCGTCATGCTGTGACCGGAGCCGTTCGAAGAGTGATTGAAGCCTCTCAGACATCTCGTTCATGGCTTGGGCTAACATCCCAAACTCATCCCGCCTTCTGACCTCCGCCCGTGCCCTGAAATTCCCATCAGCTATCCCTCTGGCGAAGGCGACCATCCGCCTAACCGATGAGGAGAAGAGGGATGAGAAGAGGAAGGTCAGGGCTAAAGCGATGAGCCACATCACAACCGAGAGGAGAACTATCCTTCGGGTGACCTCGCCTATGAGGAGGTCTATATCCCGGCTTTTCAAGCTCACCCTCACCACTCCTTTGACCTCCCCCTCCTCCATCACCGGCACGGCCACATAGCTCATCCTCTCCTTCAAGGTTGTGCTATATCTGGTGCTCATTCCGATCTGACCGGAGAGCGCTTCCCTGATCTCGGGGCGATCGGCGTGGTTCTCCATCCGGGCGGGGTCCTCTTTGGAGTCGGCGATCACAGTTCCGTCAGGCATTATCAGCGTTATCCGAATGTCAGTCTCCCCTCCGAGCGTTTTGGCCAGTTTATCAGCCCGGGACCGGTCTCCGTCGAACGCCCCTCTGAAAACCCGATTGGCAAAAAGGGCGTAGTTCCTCAGCTCATCCGCCACCCACGCCCTGTATCGCTTCTCTATCGTCCCGTTTATCAGCAATGCCAGGACAAAGATGGCGAGTGTAACAACGACCGAATAGGCTATGAAGTATTTCCAGACGATGCTTATCCTACGCCTCAAGTTTGTAACCTATCCCCCTCACCGCTTTTATAAGGTCCCCGTATCTCCCGAGCTTCTTACGAAGATGCGCCACGTGAACGTCCACCGTTTTGTAGCTCACCACCTTCTCCCCTTCCCACAGCCATTCTATTATCTGCTGACGGGTGAAAACCCTCCCCGGGTTTGAGATGAGCAGGGAGAGGAGTTTGAACTCGGCATAGGTGAGATCTACAGGTGAGCCGTCAACTTTAACGACAACCCCGTCCCTGTCAACGTATAACCCTCCGATCTGGATCGCCCTTCCCTCGGCGGGCGGTTCCGTCCGCCTCAGAACGGCTTTCACACGCGCTATCAGCTCCCTGACGCTGAAGGGTTTCACCACGTAGTCATCCGCTCCGAGCTCAAGCCCCAGAACTATGTCAGCCTCGCTCCCTTTAGCCGTCAGGATAATTATCGGCACCGACCTGGTCCTCTCATCCGCCCGCATCATCCTGCATATCTCCAGGCCATCCACCCCTGGAAGCATCAGGTCCAGAATTACCAGATCGGGAAGCTCATACCTGAGGGAGCTGAGGAAACTTTCACCGTCGTGGAAAGTTTTGACCTCGAACCTCTCCCTCCGCAGGTTATGCTCGATCAGCCCTGCTATATCGGGTTCATCCTCGACTATCCAAACCCTCTTTCCCCTCATGGCAGAAGACCGTTTCTGGCTGAAACTTCTCGTAAGATTATACATCAACCGATCAGGTGGGACAAGATTTTCGGTGCGATAATGTGAGCGACCCGTTAAACAAGATATTAGCCCCTCTTATCCCGGCAGCAGTCTGCGGGGAGAGCTCTCTGAGGGGGATGTCGCCCTTTATTCTGTAGCCACCGTTGCGCAGATGCTGTTCTTCATGAAAAACCGCCGCTGGATGTCCCACCGCTTGCGGGTGTAGAGCTTGTCCATCGCCGAGTCATCTTCTGCTCCCCACGCTTGAAGCCACGCCGGGGTGGACGATGGAGCCCTCGTGGACGTTTAAGCCCCTCCTCA
>CAZHVH010000178.1:0-7114 GCA_964535855.1 uncultured bacterium | reverse complement strand
CGTATTACATGGCCTCCATCGGAAGATACACGCTGATCGAGATGCCCAGGAGGGTTATGGATATAAGCCTGCCGCCGATCGAGATCGTCGATATGCGGTATGAGCTGGTGGGAAGGAGGAACAGGAGCATCTTCTCCTTCAGGCTCAGACGTAGGATGGCCGAGGAGCTCAAAAAAGGCCATCAGGTGATGCTCTTCCTCAACAGGAGGGGATTTTCCACATATGTGTTCTGTAGGGAATGCGGATATGTGGAGAGGTGTGAGAACTGTTCCGTCGCCCTAACATTCCATCGGGACAGGAATCTGATGATCTGTCATCACTGCGGACTGGAACGGCCCCTCCCCAGGGGATGTCCCAGGTGCAAGAGCATGTATATCAAGCATTTCGGCATCGGCACACAGCAGGTGGAGGCTGAAGTGAGGAAATTCTTCCCGAAAGCCCGCGTCGGACGGATGGATTCCGACGCCGTCTCATCCAAGGGATCGCATGCCAGGATCCTGGCCGCTTTCAGAAAGGGAGAGATCGACGTGCTGGTGGGAACACAGATGATAGCTAAAGGTCTGGATTTCCCCAATGTAACCCTTGTGGGGGTTATAAACGCCGATTTAGCCCTTAACCTCCCGGACTTCAGGGCCGGCGAGAGGGCGTTCAACCTGCTGACACAGGTGGCGGGCAGATCGGGCAGGAGCGAGAAGGGCGGCGTGGTGATAATCCAGACCTATAACCCCGAACATTACAGCATACTCGCCGCTAAAAGCCACGATTACAAATCCTTCTACGCTGAGGAGATAGCGGTAAGGGAGGCGGCCATGTATCCTCCCTTCACGGCGGCCGCATCCGTGCTGATAAGAGGGACAGATGAGGAGATCGTCGTGCGGGTCGCCCACAGATTGGCCGAGATGATGAAGGATCTCAGGGATAAGGAGTTCGGAGGGATCGACATCATAGGTCCCGCTCCGGCCCCTCTGACCAGGATCAGGGGGAGATATAGATGGCATCTCCTGATCAAATCCCCTGAAAGGGAGAGGATGACGGCCTTTCTGAGGGAGGTTATGAGCCGGGCATCGCCCAAGGTGATGGCCGGCGCGGATCTGATCGTAGATGTAGACCCTATCTCTCTGCTTTGAGAGTCGAACCCCTCTCTCAGCTCCCCTTTTCTTCTCTTTCGCCTGATTATGATATCATCTAGGTCGTCATTTATCGTCATTTAAATGACGGCGAAGCCAAATGACTTAATGACTACAAATGACGGTTGAGCTGTGGACGGCGGACAATTGGCCATAAATACCGGATAATCGGCGGTTGATTTTGACCGTGGATGGTGATAAAATGGAGGACGAGTCCACATAGCTCGGGGGTAAGATTATGTCAGGCTCAGGTCTGAATTGCATCCTGTTCGTGATAGACACGCTCAGGGCAGATCATCTGAGCTGTTACGGGTATTTCCGCAACACAAGCCCTAACATCGATAAGATAGCTGAGGAAGGGGTGCTCTTCAAGGACGCCCACGCCACCGCCATAGCTACAGGTCCGGGATTCACCTCCATCATCACCGGACTTTCACCGATCCATCACCGGTTTTATCTAACGCCATGGAACCTGCCGAATCTGATAGATTTCGACGACTCCATCCCGACGCTCCCTGAGATAATTCAGGATGAGATTCAGGATTGCACCACGGCGGCCTTCGATAACCTCATCAACTTCGCCTCACACATGGATCAGTTCGTCAGGGGATTCGAGTATTACGTCAACCTCACCCGAACCTCCAAACCGATACACCACCATGTGGTGGGAGGGGAGATAAACAAACGGCTCATCCCCTGGCTCGAGTCGCACAGCAATGAACGCTTCTTCCTCTTCGTCCATTACTGGGACCCTCATACGCCATACAACCAGCCTGAGGAGTACCGAAAGGTCTTCTCACACAAGCCCGGAAATCTGGACGACCTGGTCGTCAAAACCGCACCGGCGGGCTATGAATATGTGCCCGGATGGGGTAAGGTTGGGGAGATCTGGGACCCAGATCCGGCTCAGTCCAAGGTCACCATAGACCTCTACGACGGCGAGATCCGATATGTGGACGCCCTCGTGGACGAGGTGGTGGAGACGCTCGAGAGGCTCAACATAGCCGATAGAACTGCTGTGATCGTCACATCGGACCACGGCGAACAACTCGGCCAGCACGGCATGTACGGGCACGGGATGCTGCATGAGGCGGTGATTTACATACCCCTCATAATCCGATGCCCAAATCTCCTTCCCGAGGGGAAGATCATCGAGGGATACGTCCAACAGGCCGATATAGCTCCCACCATCCTGGAACTTATGGGGCTCGATGAGGGGAAGATGCCGGAGATGGACGGCTCAAGCCTGATACCGGTGATAGAGGGAGGAAAAGGGACGAGAGAAGAGATCTTCGTCGAGGATCAGGAGTATCGGGCTTACATGCGGGGGAGTTGGAAATACATGCGCAATTACTTCAGCGGCAAGGAGGAGCTATATGAGGTGAGATCCGATCCGATGGAGGTGATCAACCTTGCGGAGAGGGAAGGGGGAAGGCTGAAGGAGATGAGGTCGAAGCTTGACGGATGGGTTAGGGGAAACCTAAAAGGCCGGCCTGATCCCATGTGGGAGCAGGTGGCTAAAGTCCGATCAAGATCAGGGAGATGAGAACGGGAGGTGGGATATTGAGCCTGAGGAAACGAAACGTGGTCTTGATAGTCGTGGACGATCAGGGCTATCAGGCCGGGTGTTACGGCGACCCGGTGGTTCAGACACCTAATCTGGATGCCCTGGCGGCCGACGGGGTGCGTTTCACCAACGCCTTCTGCACGTCGGCCAGTTGCAGCGCGAGCCGATCGGTGATCCTGACAGGCCTTTACAACCACGCCAACGGCCAATACGGCCATCAGCACGCCTATCATAACTTCCACACCTTCAGATGGGTCCGCAGCCTGCCCGTTCTGCTTGCCGAGGCGGGATATCGAACCTGTTCCATAGGTAAATTCCATGTCCAGCCCGAGGAGATCTATCACTTCGAACAGTACCTTAATCAGGGCATTCCCGGCGGCAGCCGTAACCCCGTCGCGATGGCCGAAAAGGCCAAGGAGTTCATTCAGCAGGATGACCCGCGCCCATTCTTTCTATACTTCTGCACGAGCGATCCGCATCGCGCCGGAAATGGCTTTGCGAACGAGAGGGAGTATCCGGGTGTCCGACGGGTGAGCTATGACCCCGATGAGGTCCCCGTCCCTCCCTGGCTGCCCGATTATCCGGAGACGCGGGCCGAGTTGGCCGAATACTACGGGGCGATCTCCAGGCTGGATCAGGGATTAGGGCGGCTGATGGAGGTGTTGAAGGAGACCGGCCATTGGGATGACACGCTTATGATCTACATCAGCGATAACGGCCCGCCGTGGCCCGGCGCGAAGACCACACTTTACGAGCCGGGTGTGCGTCTGCCGCTCATCGTCCGATCGCCCGATCAAAGCAGACGGGGACTGGTCTGTAACGCTCTCGTCACATGGGCCGATATAACGCCGACGATCCTCGAATTCACCGGAGTCAAAGGGCCGGATTATCCCCTGCACGGCCGTTCCTTCCTCCCCATTCTGGAGGAGAGCGACCCGGAGGGGTGGGATGAGGTGTATCTCTCCCATACCTTCCACGAGATCACCATGTATTATCCGATGCGAGCCATACGCACGCGGCGGTATAAATACATCCTCAATCTCGCTCATCAGCTTCCCTATCCGTTTGCGTCCGACCTATACGAATGCGCTACCTGGCAGGCAACCCTGCGACGTGGCGATACTAAATTCGGCCGACGTCCCATAGAGGCGTACATCCATCGTCCCCGTCACGAGCTATACGATCTGGAGAGCGATCCGGACGAGATCGTCAACCTCGCCGACGATCCTCAATACAAAGATCTGCTCGCTGAGCTTCAGAGTAAGCTCCGTGCTTGGCAGGAGGAGACGAAGGATCCGTGGACGGTTAAATATCGCTATGAATAACATCAGGGGCGAGGAGAAAGGAGCGAGGAACCGGGCGATAAAAATCCCCGTTCCTAGCTCTTCCTTAATGTACGGGGTGGTTTGAGATGAGGTTGAGCCGAAGGAAATTCATAATCACCTCTTCGATGGGCGTGCTGGGAGCTATGATGCCGATGGGCTCGGACGGCGCGCCCTTATCGAAGATCAAAAGGAGGAGAGGTATGAAGTTGAACCTGATCGTCATCATCGCCGACACCTTCAGGGCGGACCATCTGGGGTGTTACGGCAACGATTGGATCAAAACGCCGAACCTCGATCAGCTCGCCTCGGAGGGCGTGACCTTTAAAAACTGTTACGCCGACGGATTGCCCACCATACCCGCAAGGAGGGTTTATTTTACGGGGAAAAGCATAATCCCCATGGAGGTGCATGGCGGATGGATACCGCTGAGGAACAACGACGTCACGCTCCCACAGATACTCAGAAAACACGGCTACACGACCGCCTTCATCACCGACACATATCATTACTTCAAGCCCAACATGAACTTCCATAAGGGATTCGACTCATGGCAGTGGATCCGCGGACAGGAGTTCGACGCCTGGCAGTCCGGACCGAAGGAGAAGTTCGATCCCAAAAAACACATGCCCGCGCATCTGTGGAATGAGAACTACGATCGACAGATGCGGCAGTACATGATGAACACACAGGACATCCGGAGCGAGGAGGATTACTTCTGCGCCCAATCCTTCAGATCGGCGATGGTGTGGCTGGAGAGGAACCTGAACAACAAACCCTTCATGCTGTGGGTCGATACCTTTGATCCGCATGAGCCTTGGGACGCTCCCGAGAGATTCCGGAAGATGTACTACGACAAATATCCATGTGAACGGTTCCTCTTCGGATATGGTGTGAGGTTGAAGGACATCCGGCAGGAGGATCTGCCGGCGATCAGAGCGCTTTATGCCGCTGAGGTCTCGTTCGTGGATATGTGGATAGGGCGCTTTCTCGAAAGGGTGGATGAGCTGGGGTTAATGGATGATACCATCATCGTCTTCAGCACGGATCACGGCACCCATCTGGGGGAGGAGGGATGCGTTCAGAAGACGCCGGGGCTTTTAAACTCCTGCGTCGCCCAATTGCCCCTCATAATCCGCCATCCGGATAGATCCTTCAGAGGGAAAACGGTGGACGCCCTTGTCAGCGCCGTCGATTACGCCCCCACCTTCCTCGACATGCTTGGGATCGAGGAAGGATATGAGATGGACGGCGATAGCTTCTGGAAACTCGCCACAGGTGAGGCTCAGTCCATCCACGATAGAATCTTCATCCAGTTCGGCAATTTCGCTGCCGTTCGGGATCTGAGATGGCATTACTTCCAGCACACAAAGGGTGAAAACAGGGGCAAGGGCCCATGCCTGTACGATCTGAAGGAGGACCCCGGCGAAAAAGTAAACGTCGTGGATAAACACCCCGACGTCGTCAGGGAGATGCGAGCGCATCTCGAAAAAAGGTTGGGAATATCCTTGCCCTCATGATATCTGCTTGCTAAATCGCCGAAAGCGTAAGGCGTAAGGAGCGGAGCGAGATAACTCCGTACGCGATATCACGCTCTACGCGATACGCGAGTATCTGGATCTATTCTGTCAACTGCCCAGCAGTTTCTCCTCCCACCACCTGAGGTATTCCTCCGGACCGATATCGGGGCTCAGCCCCCTCTCCTTCATCCGTTTGGCGAAACGTTCAACGGCCTCCCTCCTCCAATACTCCAGCACCTCAGGCTCCTCGGGAATCTCACCCTGATCTCCCGTCTCCTCGATCCATTTCTCAAGCTTACCTCTCAGCTCCCTTAAAACATCCTGATATCTCGGATCGTCGGCGAGGTTGTTCAGCTCATAAGGATCGTTTTCAAGGTCATAAAGCTCCTCTTCAGGGCGGGTGGGGGCCATGAACCTCTCCTGCTCCGGGGTCAGCTTATCCTGTTTGTGCAGAACCTCCATCAGGGTCAGGACGGGATACTGAAGCTTCTTGTAGGCGTTGAACTGTGTGTAGGGTCTATCGGGGAGGAAGTTACGGATGTATTTGTACCTTTTTGTTCTGACACATCTGATCCTGTCCACGGTCTCATCGCACCGATCTCGGGCGGCGAAGATGTATTCACGCTTGGCCGTCTCGTCCGAAAACAGGTCCATGCCTTGCATGTGATCCGGCACATCCACCTCGGCGATCCGCAGCCATGTGGCCGTGAGATCTATGGTGCTGACGAGGTCATCCCTTACTGTTCCAGGCGTGATCCTCCCCGGCCATCTCACGATCAGCGGTATTCTGATGCCGCCCTCATATAGGAACTGCTTTCCCCTGACCATAGCCCTCCCGTGATCTCCCCAGAGGAAGACGACGGTGTTTTCGGCCAACCCTTCATCCTCAAGCCGTTTCAGGATTTCCCCTACCTTTCTGTCCAATATCTGGATCGTCTCCAGATAAAGCGCCCAATCCTTGCGGGTGAGAGGATGGTCGGGGTAGTAGGGGGGAATCTCCACCTTGTCGGGATCGATGGGGTTATCGGGGTCGTGATGGAAGGTTCGATGGGCCTCGGAGAAGTGCACCTCGGCGAAGAAGGGCTGCCCGGGTCTGCGCTGGCTCCAGTCTGTCCCGTCGAAGGCTTCCTCGAAGGAGAGCTTGAAGTTATAATCGAGCTTGCCCCGTCTTCCTCCGCTGAGCGCCTGACCGTTGCATACGAAATATCCGGCCTCGCGCAGGTAGTGGGAGAAATGCTCTATCCCTTTAGGGAGCGGTTTGTCTCGATTGCTGCGGTGATTGTGCGCACCTATGCTCGTCTGATACATCCCCGTGGCAACGGCCGAACGGCTCGATGAACACACGGGGCCGGTCACGAAGGCGTTGGTGAAGATCACCCCCTCGTTTGCCAGCCTGTCTATGTTCGGCGTGTCAACTACCTTCTCCCCATAACATCCGAGATCCGGCGAGAGATCCTCTGTGTCGATCCATAATATGTTGGGTCTCTCCTTAGCGGGCGCGCTGGAGTGAACCCCGTACAGAGCTCCGGAGAGAACTCCAACGCCACAAAACCTCAGGAAATCTCGTCTTGTCACCAT
>CAZHVH010000177.1:0-7154 GCA_964535855.1 uncultured bacterium | reverse complement strand
GTGGGATCCGCCCCTCTCGATCACCTGGAGAGGATCTGCGAAAGCTGGTCGTTTACCTCCTGAAGATGATCCGATATCTGGCTGATGATCGAGGCAGATTGATCCAGCAGTTTCTTGATCTCATCGGCGAGCTCGGTGATACCGACCGCCATAGTCGCTATAGCGCTCAGAAGCAAAGCGTACTCCGAAGTCGTTTGCCCCGTCTCATCCATGAGACGTGAGGCCCATCCTTTCAACATAGTTCACCTCGCAAACCTGATTTTTCAGGTCTTTCGTATCACCGGATCGGCTGGCCGTCCCTCCATGACGGCCAGCCAAGACTTAGGTTAATTTTACAACGAAACGAGGATCTTAACAACCCGGAGAGGCTGAAAAAAATTAAGGGGGTCATAAAAATGAGGGGATATCTATGTCTCGTGACGGCTCTGATAGCCGTCGTAAGCCTTATCCCGCCCGCATTTGCCTATCAGGACACCGGAACTCAAAGCGTCGATATAACGATATCGCCAAATCTTGGGAACGCTCTCGCCGGAGGAATTCCGGCCGGGACATCGATGACCGTCAATTTCAGGGTGAAAACCTGGGTGACGGTGACCATAACCAGGACGGATACCTCGCCTGAAAGGCAAATCTATCACGAGACCTTCTCCTCCGATTCGGGATCAATCACCGCCAAACGCAGCATATCACTTCCATCAGGCGATTTCCGTATAGATGAACGGTACCACCTCGAGGCGGCACCGGATCTTCTGCCCACCTTTATCGTCTTTAGCGCCGATCCGGATTTCTCGTGGAACGTAACAGGTGCTGCCGCCGGCGATTACAAGCTCTCCATAAACGCAAAATGGCGTAACGTCTCAGCGGAGGTTTCAGGTGATCTAACCACTGATCCATCACCGGTATGGGTAAGCGGCAACCTTGGCACATCCATAGATAATATAACTGTGATCTGCCCCGAAGGTCTCAACCCTAACGAGAAGATCGATGTCTCCGTTCATTTCACAGGCAAACTGAGGAGAACCACAAAGCTCACCCCAAATGCAGTTGGCCCGACCATATCCAATCCGCTCGCCACTCCCTCCTCCGTTCCGCTTGACGGTGAAACAACTGTGCTTTTAACTGTTGACGTGGCAGGGACAAATATCTCATCCGTAATGGTGGATCTGAGCTCGATAGGGAGGAATGCCTCTCAGCAGATGTATGACGATGGGACAAACGGCGACATCACAGCAGGCGATGGAACGTATTCCCTCCAGGTTACGCCTTCGTTTGGGATAACGAGCGGGATGAAGGAGCTTCCAGTGACGGTGACCGACGCGCATAGCCACTTCGCCAACGCCGTTATCACCCTCACCATCGAGAGCGGGCCGATCGTCTCGAGCACCTCAGTTGAGGACGGTGTCGGCAGGGGAAACAAAGGAGCGCAGAACCTACAGGTGCACGTTCATGGATACAACTTCCAAAATGGCGACGGGCTGAGCGTGTTGTTTACTCCGGACGGTATAACGGTCAAGAACATCACATATGTTAGCTCCACTGAGCTCATAGCTACAGTCGACATCGCGCAGAACGCCTCCTTGGGAGGCAGATATGTCACAGTAGTCAACCCTGACGGCAGAACCGGGATATCCTCTCTACCTGTCTTCGAAGTCGTGGATGCTCCATATGTAGCTGTTGACACGGTATATCCCCATAATGGCAACCAAGGCGCGCAAAACATGATGATCCAAATCACGGGAGCTAACTTCATCTCCGGATGTTCCATCTCCTTTGAAACCTCACCCGGAACGCCCGATCCGACCATCACTATCATAGGTCCCATCTCTGTCAACGGCTCCGGCACAGTCGTAACAACCTTCATAGATATCTCATCCACCGCCTCCCTGGGAGGAAGGTATGTTACGGTCACAAACCCTGGTGGCGCTTCCGCCACAAGCGCATCTCCCATATTCAGTATCATCGGATCGCCTTCCATAACGGATATAACTCCCTCAAGCGGCGAGGTAGGATCGAGTATATCTATCATCATCACAGGGGTTAACTTGGTCGGCAATAACTCCATAGGCGGTGGACTTATTCAGGCGAACTTGCCCTCCATCAGCTTCGGCGCTATCCCCATAACGGTATCGAACCTCCTCTATGTAGATACGACCCAGATATCAGCGACGCTTGATCTGACAGCTGGGGGACTCTTAGCTGGAACCTATGCTTTTTCCATCACCAATCCCGGCGGCGTTCAAACCATCAATCAGGGCAGTTTCACGGTGGTAAACAGGCCAACCGTCACGGGGATTTCACCCGACGTCGGCAACCAGGGGGCGTCAAACCTGATCGTTCAAATAACGGGGAGCAACTTTGTAGACGGGGCAACTGTTGAATTCAGCGGCAGCGGTATAACGATCAACTCCGTTACCTATAACTCCTCCACCAGCATCACAGCCAGCATAGACATATCTCCATCGGCCGGCTTGGGATTACGGGATGTAAAGGTGACGAATCCAGGCGTCGGCACTACACCTGCCGTTGGGGTTGGGCTGTTTGAGGTAGTAGGACCGCCCACGATCACCTCCGTCTTGCCCTCCCAGGCCAACAGAGGGGCATACATCACCCACTTCATTATCACCGGCGATAATTTCCTAGGTGTTCCTACCATCGCCTTTAGCTCCGGAGGGATAGACATAGTCTCCGTGAATTCGATCTCATCGACGACGTTGGACGTTAACATTCAGGTTTCATCGACAGCCCCTGAAGGGGCGCGGGACGTGATCGTGACAAACGCCGGTGGTATCAGCGCAATGAAGGATAATGCCTTCATCGTTCTGGGCGATGTGACGATCGCTTCCGTCAGTCCCAGCAGCGTCAATAGGGATACCACAATCAATCTGACGATCACCGGTGCGAACTTCATGAACGGCGCTATGGTCTCCTTCAGCGGAACAGGCATAGATCTCAGCGGCGCCACATACGACTACAGCGGCGTTCCCGATAGCATAACCCTGAGGGGTGTGATCATCGCTCCCAGTGCATCTCTGGGTTCCAGGGATATCACGGTGAGCAACCCGTATGGAGTGAGTGGAACAGGGTCCGATCTGCTAAGGGTTTTAGAGCCTGTTCAAGTGGTGGGCATATCCCCTAACGTAGGAAGTGTGGGAGCATCCGGACTATCGGTCACGATAAACGGCAATAACTTCATCCCAGGCGCATCCGTCACGATCGGCGGAGCCAGTCTTATATCTCAGACCGTGGTGGATTCCCATACGATCGACGCCGTCATAAACATCACCGGCGGCACGGGAACATACGGGGTGAGCGTGACCAATCCCGGTGGGTCCACCGATACGTTGGCGAACGCCTTCACCATACTGAATGCTCCTACCATAACCGGTATCTCTCCCCAAACCGGCAGCCAGGGCGCGACGAATATGAATCTGGTGATTGAAGGTGATAACTTCGTTCCAGGGGCAACTGTATCGTTTAGCGGGGGCGGCATAACGGTGAACTCCACCTCGGTTGACCCCACCTTACAGAGGATCTATGCCAGCATCTCCATCGACTCGAAGGCGGGTCTCACTACCAGGGATATAACCGTTACCAACCCCGGGAACGTCTCCGCCACATTCAACAGCGCCTTCACTGTAATAGGTGCACCCACCGTTACATCCGTCTCTCCCTCAAGTGCCAATATCGGTGTGACCGCCTTCGATGTAACGGTATGGGGGAGCAACTTCACCAGCGACAGTCAGGTTTCATTCGGCGCGGGCGTCAACATCCTCTCGACCGTCTTCGTCAACAGTGGAAGGATAGACGTGACCATCTCGATCGACTCCACAGCGGCTCTAGGGTCAAGAGATGTCACTGTGGCTAATCCGGGGAACGTCGTTGGAGTGGGTTCAAACCTGTTCACCGTGCTCGAAGGTCCCACCGTCACCTCCGTTTATCCCGATAGAGCTAACATAGGGGCGACGTTGAACGTGAGTATATTCGGCAGAGGGTTCAACCCATCTATAACGGCCACCGATGTGAGTTTCAGTTCAGGAATCACCGTTAACTCGGTCGGCTACGTGAGCGAGAGCGAGCTTTTAGTCAGCATTAGCCTCGCACCTTCCGCCGCCTTGGGATTAAGGGATGTCTCCGTGAGGGTTGCAGGGATAACGGCGAGAGGGGCAAATCTGTTCGAGGTTCTGGGTGCGCCTGTTGTCATCTCCGCCACACCTGCCCAGGGCAGCAGGGGAGCGGCGATGATGGCGGTTGTGATAGAAGGGACCAACTTCGTTGATGGAGCTTCCGCTGACTTCGGAGGCGGTATAGCCGTCCACTCCACCGCTGTTGATAGCTCCAGCCGGATAACCGCTCTGATCTCCATTTCACCCTCAGCTACCTTAGGAAGTAGAAACGTGACCGTCACCAACCCTGGAGGGGTGTCGGATGTGGGATCAAACTTGTTCCAGGTGATAGGTCTGCCATCCATCACCTCCCTATCGCCATCCTCGGGGAACAGAGGCATGCCGAGCTACGACGTGACGATAAACGGTCAGAACTTCGCCGAGGGCGCAACCATCTCCTTCGATAACCCCGGCATAACGGTCAACTCCACCACCTTCGTCAACTCCTCACAGCTTATAGCCAACATAGACGTCTCACCCTCTGCAGCCCTAGGATCATGCAACGTAACTGTGACCAACCCCGGAGGCGTTAGCACCTCGGCTAACGGCGCCTTCACTGTCCTGCATGCCTCTCCCAGTGTGCTAAGCGCTAACCCTTCGACGGGGAGCAAAGGCTCCACATTGAACGTGCAGCTCAACGGTGAGAATTTCGAAGCCGGCGCCTCTGTAGCCTTCAGCGGCGTGGGAATATCCATTAACTCCGTCACATTCGTCGATACCAACACGCTACTGGTCAACATCACCATAGCTTCCAATGCGCCCTCAGGACTCCGAAACGTCACCGTCACCAACCCCGACAGCCAGTCCAACACAGGCATAGGCATCTTCTCCGTAGGAAGCGAACTAACCATAACCTCTCTCTCTCCATCCTCTGCATCCCCCGGAAGCACCTTGGAAGTCACCATCACAGGGACTGGATTCCAATCCAATACGACCGTTTCATTTGGGAGCGACATAACGGTTAACTCCGTCTCCTATATCTCCTCCACCCAGATCAAAGCCAACATCACCATCTCACCCTCCGCATCTCAGGGAAGCAGAGATGTGAGCGTCTCCAACCCTGGGGGAGCAACGGCAACATTGCAGAACGGCTTCACCGTCACAGAATCTGCAACTCTGGCGATACAAGATCTAAACGGCAACAGCACCATATATGCCTCTGTGGGAGACAGGATCGATCTGAGGCTATATGTGCAGAGCAGCCAGAACATCAACGGTGTGGCAGCTTATCTGACATATGACACGAGCGTTCTGGAGATCACCGATCCCACCACGCCTTTCAGTCAGGGTAGTTTTCTGGGAGGAACGGTGTTGGACAATGACAGGCATGGAGATCCTGGCAATGGGATATCAGGAGGACAGTTGGATTACGTTGAGGTCAACTCCACATCCTCAGCCTCTGGAGAAGGAGTGGTGGCTACACTCCAATTCGATATCATAGGTCTTCCTCCATCGGGGCACAGCACGATCAGCTTTGACTTTGACTCTCCCAATGGTAGGATGACGGCGTTATCGGTGGCGGGGGATGGGACCATTACGCCTGCCACAAGTGGAGCGACGATATACATCGGAGGGACAACACCTCCAGGAGGAGTGACGATATCGGGTAAGGTTGAGCTTCAGGGCAGGAGCGATCACTCGGCGCAGATCTATATAGAGATCAGGAATCCCGGCAGCACCGTGCCGATAGAAAGCCGTGTTGTGAGCACGACATCGGATGGTAGTTACAGCCTAAGCTTGAGCACATCGGCAGGGGTGTATGACATATCGGCGAAGGGCGAGGGATTTCTGAGGCAAACGTTGCATAATGTGGGGATACCGTCGGCGGGAGTGAATTTCAGCTTGTCGGCGGGAGATGCAGATGGGGATAATGATGTGGATCTAGGGGATTTCAACATTCTGGCGGCCAGTTTTGGGAGCGTTCAAGGGGACCCGAATTACAACTCGAGCTGTGACTTCGATGGGAGTGGATCCATTGACCTGTCCGACTTCGCCTCTCTGGCGAGCAATTTCCTACAAAGTGGAGATGCGGCTCCTTCGGCGATGGCCGGTGAGACGATCAGACTGAGGTTGGTCCCAAAGGGCAGGGTAGGCGACATCGCGGAGGTCGCACTCGAAGGATGTGTCTCCTCCCTCTACGCATACGCTCTACAGGTGAAGTTCGACCCATCCAAGCTTCAAATTCAAGACGAGGAGGTCGGAGATCTGTTGGTCGGAGAAAATGCCCTATATCATCTTAAGGTCGAGAAACAGGGGGTGGTAACACTGCTGATGAGCCTCGTTGGCCAAAGTGGGGGAATAAACGGCGATGGCGAACTGCTGAAGCTGAGGTTCAGGGTTTTGAGTGGAAGGGCTGAGCTTAAGGTTCTCAACGGCCAGTTGATCACCGTCGAAGGACAGGGGAAAGCCGGTATAGCGAGGATACCTGATATGAGGTTAACTCTGCGGGCCGTTCCCGCAGGCACATCCCTTGGTCAGAACTTCCCCAACCCCTTTAATCCGGAAACATGGATACCTTTCGTTTTGGGAGAGGGAGGAGAGGTAAAACTCAGGATATATGACGTGAAAGGTAGAATTGTGAAAAGACTGGATCTGGGTTATTTAGATGCCGGTTACTATAACACACGTGATACCGCCGTGTATTGGGACGGCAGGAACGACGATGGAGAAAAGGTGGCAAGTGGCGTCTACATCTATCAGTTACAGGTAGGTGAAAGGTCTTTCACCAAAAGGATGGTTATATCAAAGTGACCCCTCGAACCCCCTCCAAGGAGCGGGAAGAAATCTTCCCGCTCCCCTTTTGCTAATCTTCGGATTTCAGACAAATGCCGAATAGGCCTCAGGAGTGGATCCTCCAGATCCTGACCGTGGCGATCTCAAATGGTTTGACCGTAAGGACCACCCCTCCTTCTGTAAGGGAGAGCGGCTCCTCATCCTCTTCAGCAAGGTTTGTCCTGATGGCGTTTTCTATCCTGAAAAGCGGCATGCTGA
>CAZHVH010000176.1:0-7171 GCA_964535855.1 uncultured bacterium | reverse complement strand
CTGGTAGCACTTCTAGTTCGAAAGATAATAACACCCGCGCCATACCCGGTTGAATAATCTCGGATATCTGAGAAGCCCTTATCAAATGTCACGAAAATTCGATGCTGTTCACAGGCTATCTCCCATAAGGTTCTATCAGAAGCTTTTTCCAATTGCAACTCTCTAGTATCCAACACATCATAGCCTAAACTTCGCAGAAACTGGGTCGTCTTGGGAGAGATATTCTGGTCAAGAAGAAACTTCATCACATTTATGCTTCGAGCGAGTGGACTTCTTCATTCTCAACTATTAGTCTAGCATAACGAACGGCAGCTTTAATGTCCTCGACCGTTAATTCAGGATACTCTTCCATTATCTCCTCAAAGTTTAGTCCTTCCTCCACAAGAGCTAAAATAAGTGATACCATAATACGTGTCCCTTTGATACACGGTTTACCATGGCAGATCTCCGGATCAACCGAGATGCGAGAGAGCATCTGTTCTCACCTCTCTTCCAGGACGCTCCATACCACTGGGATTGTATCATAATTCGGAGTGTAATTCCATACCCTTTTGGCTTCCTCCCTAAGGCGCTCGACGGATTCATATCCCACGGTAACGGAGCCGATCCATATATCCGGCTTAGTTGCCCCGTGGAAGTCCGAGCCGCCGGTGACGATAAGCCCCTTCCTCTCGGCGATCTCAAGATATCTCCGGGTTTGCCTCTCATCGTGCATCGGATGAAAGGCCTCCAGACCGCGCAGGCCATGCTCGACGAGCTCATCTATTATGTGGTCGCTCCCTGTCAGTCCCGGATGGGCCAGCACCGGCACCCCGCCGCTTGCGAGTATCAGCTCCACGGCCTGGATCGGCGTGAGTTTGGGTTTAGGGATATAAGCCGGCCTGCCGTCGCCGATGTAATATTGAAAGGCGTATTGGGTCGTGGGGACGATCCCCTTCCTGACCATGGCGGCCGCTATATGAGGCCTGCCTATCGAATCCCCTTTCGATTCCCTCAGCACATCCTCCATGCTGATCCTCACGCCGAGCCTGTTAAGCTTCCGGACCATCCTCTCGGCCCTTGTCGAGCGGAGGTTTTGCAGCTCATCAAGAACCCCCTGAATGACGTGATATCTCGACATGAGGTATCCGAGTATGTGGACATCAGTTCCGTTCAGGTCTGAGCTCAGCTCCACCCCGTCGATCACCTCAAATCCCATCTCCTTCGCCAGCTTAACCCCTTCGATAGCACCTGAAAGCGTATCGTGATCGGTGATGGCTATGGCTGTCAATCCAGCTTTTTTCGCCAGCTCGATCACCTCCGCCGGCGTGCAGGTGCCATCCGAGGCGGTCGTGTGAACGTGAAGGTCCACCCGGTTCCGGATCATGGACGATTACCTCAGCCTTTCCAAGACGTATCTCCTGAAGGTCTCGCCCAGTTCGGGATCGGAGAGCGAGAAATCGAAGAAGGCCTCATAATAGCTTCTGAAGTTTCCTATATCATATCTTCTCTCACCATCGGCCAGTCTGACGCCCAGGATCGGATATCCGCTTTGTAACATGAGCCTTATAGAGTCGGTGATCTGTATCTCATCGCCTTTGCCCGGCGGAGTTCGATCGATGAAATCGAAGATCTGGGGCGAGAAGATATATCTGGCGGCCACGGCCAAATTGCTCGGCGCTTCATCGATGGAGGGCTTCTCGATCAGATCCTCGATCCAGAATATATCCTCGAGCCCTTCCCTCGGTTTGGCGATGCCGTATTTCGACACATCCCTTCGATCCACCTCCTCAAAGGCGATCGTCGCCCTGGCATTCATCCTATCGTGGGCGTCCATCATCCTCTTGATCAGAGATCCGGGCTCCTCGGATTTGATTATGGAGTCTCCCAGGCAGACGACGAAATCCTCATCCCCTACGAAGCTTCTGGCGAGACCTATAGCATCGGCGAGCCCCTTGGGCACGCTCTGTCTGGTGTAGAGGATCTGCACGCCCATCTCGATATGGTTTATCGGCTCAAGCGGTTTACCCGATCGGCTGAGCCATTCCACAAGGTTGGCGTCATAATCGAAATGATCCTCTATGGCGCGTTTCTGCTGGCTTGTTATGATGAGGATATCCCTTATCCCAGCGGCATATATCTCCTCGACCACGTACTGTATGGTCGGTTTTCTCCCAACCGGGAGCATCTCCTTCGGCTGAGATTTCGTTGCCGGAAGCAATCTCGTGCCCACACCGGCAGCCGGTATGACGGCCTTGGATACCATGATGACCTCCTCAACCGTTTGATCTCAGAAGTTCATATCCGATCCCCATATCCGATCACCGTCTTCAGTATCAGTTTAAGGTCCATCCTCAGATTTCGGCTCTCGATGTAATTCATATCGGTCTTGATCTTCTCCGGCATAAGCACCCTCACGTAATACTCCTCCGGATCTGGTTGTCCCTTCAACTTCTCCTCCTCGTTCCTGTTGATTATCTGGGAGATCCCCGTTATCCCGGGCCTGACGCTCAAAACACGCCTCTGTTGGGGAGTGTAGAGGGCGACGTATCGCGGATCTTCGGGGCGAGGGCCGACGAAGCTCATATCGCCTCTCAGAACGTTGAAAAGCTGCGGCAGTTCGTCCAGTTTGAACCTCCGGAGCATCCTTCCGACAGGCGTCACCCGGGGATCGCCGTATGAGGTGATTCCCCCTCCGAGCTTCGGAGCGTCCCGAACCATCGATCGGAACTTATACATCGTGAACTCCCTGCCCCCGAGTCCGACCCTTCGAGCCTTATAAAGAGCGGGGCCGGGGGAATTGATCTTGACCAAAAGGGCACAGATCAACATCAACGGCCAAAGCGCAAGCAATGCGAGGGAGGCCATCAGGAGGTCCATCATTCGCTTCGCCATCTCCCTACGACCTCCTCATACACCCCCACAAGCCTCTGACCGACCACGCGCCAGGAATACCTCTCCTCGACCACCCTTCTGCCGTTTCGCCCTATCCTATCTCGCAGATCAGGGCTTTTCAGGAGCCTGATCACCTCAGAGGCGATATCCTCAGGAGTATCGGCGACGATCAGATCCCTGCCCGGTATGGCCTCTATGCCCTCAAAGCCGAGGGAGGTCGTTACGACCGGCACCCCCATCGCCATCGCCTCCAGATTCTTCGTTTGAATACCCGAGCCTGAACGAAGAGGGCAGACGAAGACGGAGGCCATCTCAAAATACGGTCTCACATCCTCGACATGACCTGTGACGACCGTGTCGCCATGGGATTCAAGCGATTTCACCTTAGGAGGTGGATTGTTGCCCACAACATAAAATTTTACGTCCGATATCTCCCGTTTGACAAGCGGCAAAACCTCCCTGTGAAAAAACAGCACGGCATCGTCGTTGGGAAAGTATCCCATTGTGCCGGTGAAAAGCAGGACCGGCCCTCTCGATCTATCGACCGGTCTGAAGAAATCGACATCGATCGCCGTTGGGATGACCTTGAGCTTCAGATCGGGGTTTTCATGCGAGAGATAGGATCTATCTATCTCTGAGGCGACGATGACGGCATCGAACCTGCTCGCTATATCCACCTCAAACCTCTTAACCCTCCTCTGTTCCAGGGCGATCAGAGGCAGAAGGGGCGACCTGTCGATCCTCATCCGTCTCTGGAGGTTCATAGCCAGCGAATCGGTCAGATCAAGCACCTTCGGCAGCCGATATCCTTCAACGTATTGTCCCATCCTGAACAGTTGGGCGTGGACGAGATCATACCGTTCGGATGAGATCAGGGATTCGACAATGGAGGCCAGCTTTCCGGAAAACCAGTAGCCGTTTTGAAGCGGAGTACGCGTTGGCAGGCGCGAGGCCGCCCCTAAGAGGGCTTTCGGGCGTGAGAACCGAACCATTAGAACCTTCCGACAGTACTCCTTCAGCGGGGCGATGTAATCCAAGTCCTCCTCCCGTTCGGCGAAACAGACCAGATCCACCTCATATCCACGCTCGGCCAGATACCTTATGAAGTTGAACGCCCTGATCTTATCGCCCCGCTGAGGCGGATATGGGGATCTGAGGGTGAGGAACAGCGTCTTCAACTCCCCTGTTTTTCACCCTTTTCGGGCAACTCCGCCTCCTCTATAAGCATTATCGGTATTCCATCCCTGATAGGATATCTACGGCCACAGGAGAGACAGATCAGCTTTTGGTTCTCCTCGTCATATCTGATATCCCCCTTACAAGCGGGGCAGGCGAGTATCTCGAGAAGTTTCTTATCCAACATCTTCCTTCCCTCCTTGTCGAATTGTGTGACACCTAGTTGAAAAGCGTTAAAATTTCACCTTCACCCGTCCCACCTCTCCTCTCCTAAGGGTGATCTCCCTTTCGATATCAGGATGGTTCGGGTTGGCGAATCTCAGTTTGTGTCTTCCAGATGTGATCCTCTTGAGCCAAAGGGGCGTATACCCCACCTTTTTGCCGTCTAAGAAGACCTCTGCCCATGGATCGGCATCGATTATCAGCTCGCCGTAGCCCTTCTGAATCAGGTCGAAGTTCACCTCGACGGAGCTCCCGGATTTGACTAAAACCTCCTTCTCCCTCTCAGGCTCGCCGGGCAATGAGACGCCTATCCTGTATCTTCCGGGGGGAAGCTCAAGCGTCGCAGGGGTGAGCTTGCCCGTGTCTTTACCGTCAAGGGTGATCTTCGCTCCACGCGGGGATGAGACCACCTGAACATGTCCGAAACGCACGAGCTTCTGGCTTATCCTCTTCATCTCCCCGGCCCCGAGCCGGATCTTCATCCTGATCGGAACAAACCCATCCTTGGTCAGCTCCAGATCATACTCCCCCTTCCTCTGTCCGCTGACCCTCCTCGGAGTGACCCCGACATATCTGCCGTTCAGGAAAACGGCAGCTCCCGGCGGGTCGGTCTCTATCCGTAAGATCCCCAATCCCTTCGCTCGCATGACGATCAGCCTGTAGGTTTCGAGCGTCGTCCTACCGGAAAGCAGATCCTCGAGCGCTTTCAGACAGGTCATCTCGATATCCGTCAGTTTGGATCGATCTTTCCCGAGCAGGGCCAGCGCCTCGTTGTATTCGTCATCGGTCATCTTCCCAGATTTGTGCATCCTCTCCAGCCTTCGCATCCTGACGTTCGGGTCCCGCGCAAGCCAGATCTCTCCGGCCAGATTCGACTCCCGACGCGGTGTCTGCTTTCTACCATGCCGCCATGCCCATTCCCTTACGGCGTTGAAGACATAGTTGCTCACCTCGGTGGCGGAGATCACCCCGTCGAGGTCGACATCCGCCTCCCCTTTCAGCCCTTCGACGAGGTAATACGTGAAGACGCCGTGTCCCCTCTGGGGATCTTCAAATGACTGCTCGTCTATGCCGCAGGATGCGAGCGTGATTCGCCCCTCCGCTTTGGTGAAGAGCGGATCGAGAACCTGTCCGAGCTCGCCCACCGCCTTTGAGCCCACTCGGGCGCCGCTGTGACAGGTGTCCAGAATCGCTATGATCTTCCTCGCCTTGATCACCTTCCTGTCGCTTAAAAGCTCGTTCACGCGTCTCATCGAGACGGCGGTGTCCTCAAGCAGGTCGAGCGTCGAATCGATCGCCACCAGGTAGTTCCTTCCTCTCTCATCGGCGACGCCGTGTCCCGAAAAATAAAACAGCACCGTATCCTCCGGTTTCGTCCGGCTCAGCCAATTTTTCAGGGCCCTGAGGATGTTACGACGGGTCGGCCTGAGAGAGGGGTCTTCGGCATCGTCCGTGAGCAGACGGACGCATTCCGGATCGAATCCGCCTCTGTTTGGATCGGTCAGAATCTCATAAAGCAGCTTGGCGTCGTCCACCGAGTATTTCAGGTCGGCGATGTTCGGGTCCTCGTAATCCTCTATCCCGATGATCAGCGCCCATCGCCTGCCCAGATCTGAGGAGGAGGTGATCTCCTCGCGGATCACGACGACGACCTTCCGATTTTCGTGACCTCCGGCATCTTTTGCTAATATGTGTATCTCCGATCTCCTATCTTGAGATAGGGAGATCTCCCCTTCAAAGCGAACTGACCTCTTTCGGGCGACCTGGGTTAGGATCAGGTCCCTGGAGGTGGTTTTCGATATCCGAGCGGGGATTCCGTTAATCGTGACCTCGACCACGTCCGAGTCGCTGGAGGCAACGCCCACGATTTTGATGGTCTTCGCCGTCGTTCGATACTCCAATATGCCCTTGACTCCCCTTGAGCTTATGGGTTGGATAAGCTCGATGACGGGGAGTCGCTCGGCGAAGGAACGCCATGAGATCAAGAGGAAAAGCGAGACGATAAAAGCCGTTACGATTTTCCTCATGGAACCCCTCCCACATGACATAAATTTTATTGCATTTCGAGCTCCCCGTCAATCATCTCATTCAGGCGGAGGCGGGAAGCTCCCGGGCCAGGTCGGCTTGACGGGCGCTGGTTTGCCCTCCGGCATGAGGAGATAATAGATGACTCCACCGGCACCCGCTATCAACGCCGATGCGCCGAGCCCCACCCATTTCCACAACCCCTTAGACCTCTTAGCTATCACCCTGATTGAACCTCTGACGGGCCTGGATTCGTTTCCCCACTCGTCCCTCGCGACGATGGAGTATTTCAGCAGCCCCGGCGCCGTTAACCTCGGCAACACGTAGGTGAATTTCCCCTTCGAAGGGGTCATCTGGACGGTCCGGCTTCCCTCGCCTGGCATCTGAAAGGAGAGGGTGACTGAGGTGATCCTCCCCTCATCGGTCACCTTCGCCTCGATCCTCACATCGTCTCCCACCCTCGCCGATTTCGGCGCCTCATGTCGAACCCGAGGCGGATTCAGGTCGGCCCTTCTCCTCGCCTCCTCGAAGACCGACATCACCTTGGGCGAGACGTTAACCGGTCGATAATCCCTCCGTATCCGCAACAGAGACAAAAAACAGTCGATGGCCTTTTCATTCTCACCGCGCGTTATATACGCCTTTGCGAGATGAGAGTAACATAGCACCCTTTCCTCCTGAGAGCTCAGCCCCAACTTCAGGGCAGTTTGGAGCTCGGAGATGGCCTCATCCACGAACAGTTCATCCAGGAGCTGAGTTCCTTTTTGTAGATGCTGACTTGCCTCTTTATCCCCATAGGCGAAAGCCGCCAGCATCATGAGGAGCGCCAATATAAGCCAACCTCTTCTCATCGCACCGTTCCTCCTAGATCTAC
>CAZHVH010000175.1:0-7173 GCA_964535855.1 uncultured bacterium | reverse complement strand
AATGACGACAAATGACAATAAATGACCTATAGGCGGCGGACGGTAGCTTTAAAAACCTCTGCTACATTCAGCGATAATATGAGCGAAAATTTTTTGACCTGAGTTCATCCAGTTTATACCTCTCCCCACCGGCGATCTCCTCGATGAGGTCGTTATATCCCACCTTTAGGAAGCCGTCTTCGCCGTCGATTATGACCAGGTGTATTCCCTCCTTTCTTATCCTTTCGGCCAGTCTCCTTATCTCGGCGCCGATCTTCCCCCTGATCGGGACGTTCGCCCTGCCGTCCGAGACGAGCATCATGATCGGATATTCATGTGGGTTCCTATTGATCTCCGAGCGCAGAACCTCCAGGCCCCTTTTAATCCCGGCGGCCAACGGCGTCTTCCCCCCGGTGGGAACCTCCATCAGCTTCTTAGCGGCGAGGGTAAGGCTGGAGGTGAACGGCATGACGAGCTGTGCTCCCTCATCCCTGAATGTGACAAATGCGACCTTATCCCTCTTCTGATAGGATTCCCTCAAAAGCTCCATCACCACTCCCTTCGCCACCTCCATTCTCCTCTGAACGCCCATCGATCCGGATGCGTCCACCACAAAGGCTATGGCCGCTGAAACCCGTCTTTCCCTCACCTTCACCCTCAGATCCTCCCTTTCAACCCTGAAACCGTTCCCTGAAGATCTGAGGGCTGCGGCTCTGAGTGTTGCGTCCAGGGCGATATCGCTCTCGCTCCGTCTGGGCATCCTGGGCTTGACGTATTTCCCCGAGCCAGTGGAGATCGACTTGGCCCGTCTGCCGTGTCCTACCCTGAGTTTTCTGTCCCTCTTCGGGTTGATCTGGGGTTTGAGGGCCCGTCCTATGTCGAACCTCCTCTCCCCACCATTTCCTCCGCCTCCCCCGCCCTTATCCTCCTTATCGTCCTCATCCTCCTCCTCATTTTCCCGCTCTTCCGGTTCGTCATTCATCACCTGATCGAGGATCTCCTCTATATCGGGCGGTTCCTCGAACGGATCGGTTTTAAGCCTGTGAGGAAGGACAAAGGAGGCAGCTTCCCTGATATCCCCTTCCGACACCTCCTCCCTCAGATCATATGCGGCTATGGTTCTGGCGCATCTGGCGATGAGGATATCGGCGCGGTGACCGTCAACCTCGAGTTCAACACACATCTTAGCTATCTTCCCCAACATCTCATCTGAGATCCTCACCTGCGGCAGCATCTCCTTGGCCTTCACAATTCGATCTCTCAGTTTTCTCTGTCGAGGTTCCCACCTTCGGGCGAACTCGACCGGGTCGGACTCGAACTCCTCGACCACCTCGATTATCCTCTTTCTCTCCTCTATCTCCCTGCTGCCTTTCACCTCGACGCTCAGGCCGATTCTGTCCAACAACTGCGGTCTGAGCTCCCCCTCTTCCGGATTCATCGTGCCGACCAGAATGAACCTTGCGGGATGTGATACCGATATCCCCTCCCTCTCCACCACGTTCACGCCCATCGCGGCGGCGTCCAGAAGCACGTCCACGAGGTGATCCTCCAGGAGGTTGATCTCATCTATGTATAGTATCCCCCGGTTGGCCTCGGCGAGCAGTCCAGGTTGAAGCGCCTTTATCCCCTCCTTGAGCGCCTTTTCGATGTCCAGGGTGCCGGCTATTCTATCCTCCGTCGCACCAAGGGGGAGATCGACGACCTTCATCTTACGCCGGATGACGGGCAATTCCTCGCCCGCCTCGGCCCTTCCGGAGCATAAACCGCATTGCATCGATCTATCGGTCGGGTGACAGTTGAAAGGGCAATCCGCCACCACCTCTATATCGGGCAGAAGATCGGCGAGAGCCCTGACGGCGGTGGATTTCGCCGTGCCCCTCTCGCCTTTAATCAGAACGCCTCTCAGGTTGGGGTTTACGGCGTTAAGTATCAACGCCTTCTTCAGCCTCTCCTGACCGACTATCGCTGTAAACGGCAGAACGGATCTCATCCACACCCTCGGTTGTGTTATTTTCCTAAATAAGATAACACAAAAGCGATTATAAGTCAACCTCGAGAATTTCCTCGAACACAGGTGGGGTTGACAATCCCGGCTTATAGGATATAATTATGTTTAGACCACCGGAGGAGGAGACGAAGATGGCTCACCTCAACACAAAGGAGTCGATCATCCGGTTTCTCGAGGAACACGGTTATGACGTTCAGGAGAGCGGGGAGGATATCCTGGTCGTGAAGGATGAGGATGGGATACCGCTTTACCTGATGGTGGGGGACGAACAGGTGGAGTTCATGTTGGATCTGTGCGGCGTGGATGATCTCGATCCGGAAAGGCGTGAGGAGGCTTATGAGAAGATATTGGACGAGAACACCGAGATACTGCCGACCTGTTTCGGGATAGACTCCACAAATCCACAGGATAAGAGGATCGTTCTCGTCGATAGCCTCGCCCTTGAAAACCTCGATCCGAACGAGATGCTCCTCTCGCTCGACTCCATCTATATGAACGTCCTAACCGCCCATAAGCTGCTCAGCCCATACTTTAAGGATCAAAAAAGGAGGGATTAGACGATGGGCATTCTCGACAGGGCAAAGAGGATATTTAAGGCAAATATAAACGCTGCCCTCTCGAAGGCGGAGGATCCGGAGAAGATGCTCACCCAGATCGTCTCCGACATGCAGGAACAGATCGTCAAGGTTAGGCAGCAGGTGGCCGCCGCGATCGCCGATCAGAAAAAGATCGAGAAGCAGTGGCGGCAATACGAGGAGGAGGCCAAAACCTGGCAGGAGAGGGCGAAGCTGGCGCTCCAGAAGGGAAACGAGGAATTAGCCAGACAGGCGCTTGAGAGGAAGAATCAGGCGCGCGAGCTGGCCGATGAGTTTAAGATCCAACTGGATAAACAGACGACTGCGGTCCAACAGCTCAAGGAGTCGCTCAGGGATCTGGAGATGAAGGTGGAGGAGGCGAGGAGGAAGAAGAACCTCCTCATCGCCCGGCAGAAAAGGGCCGAAGCTCAGAAAAGGATACATGACACCATCGCCGGGATGAAAGAGGGGTCGGCCTTCGAGGCTTTCGAAAGGATGAGCCAGAAGGTGGATGAGATAGAGGCTCAAGCTGAGGCCGCCGAGGAACTGGCCGCCGAGAAAGAGGATAAAGACTTGGAGAAGAAGTTCAGAGAGCTGACCGCCTCAAGCGTCGATGAGGAGTTGGAAAAGCTGAAGGCGGAGCTACAAGGGGAAAAACCGGCCGATCCGGTGGAGGCTGAGTTGCAGGAGCTTAAAAGCGAGGTGGAAAAGGGATAACTCACGCCGTAAACCGCGCACCTCGATGTCTTTTCGCCCTGTGTCTTTCGCCCAGATGCAGCGTGAGGGCAAAGGCACAGGACATAAGGCTCATTACCCCCAGGTTTATCCATCTCGTCGGTGAAAAGAGTGTCAGATCGGCGAGGGGTGAAAGAACCCTGAGAAATTTCCCAGCCTTTCCGCTTGTGAGATAATGGCTGAAGATGAAAAGGGCGATTAGCGGATAGATCCAGGCGGAAAGCGTACCCAAGCAGGCTCCGAGGAGCGTGAAGGCCAAGACGGAGATTAAGATGCTGATCGTACTCGATGCCATCCCCTGTGGATCGATCCCTCCGATTCCCAACCATAACGCCGTGATATGGGGCGCTGAAAGCAGGAGCATGAAAAGACCGAGGCTCAGGGTGAACATAACCCCGGCCCACAGATCCCCAGGTTCGATGAAGACATGAGAGGCGATCGGAGGGAGGAGCCACAACATGATGAGCATGGAAGCGGCGAAAAACTCATAGCCGATTCGCTTGGGCGAATCCGCTTCCCCTCCCATCTCGAACTCCCAGAGGAGGCCGAAGATCAAAACGAGGGAAAGCAAAATCACATAGGCTAGGGCGATCCGGATCACCTTACCCGAATATGCCATCCAGATCGCCCTGAAAGCGGCAAGGCTCGCCATTAGAACTTCAGCCTTATCCTACCGCTGTAGATCGAGGACGCGTTCTGACTGCGCAACACCTCAAAGAGATCGCCCGATACGTCGTAATACCGCCTTGTGTAATTCCTGCTAGTCTGTCCCGGATTGAGCCGGATGTATTCCAGATTGAGATTGAGGTTGCGCAGTATGTCCCAATCTATTCCGAGCAGGTAACTGTTAGCCTCGCCCTCCACCTCCGATTTCTGCCTGTTGACGTCCTTGAACTCGGCATCCATCCCCCCTTTGGACGATCCCATGATGTGTTGGAGATAGAGGTTCAGCTCCTTGTACCTGTATGGATTTGGGTTTAAAACCCACTGCAGGTTCGTCCCGAAGAAATTATCCAGCCCATGGGTATCCGTCGTATAGCTATCCTCGAGCCTGGAGGGTGTGATATAGCGGGTGTCCTGCTCGCTGTATCTGAGGATATCTCTCAGCGAGAGATTAAGCCTGGGGGAGATATCGTATCTCATGAAAAGGTCCTGATCTGCTCCGAATATGTTATAGGTGTCGTCCAGATCCGGTTTCTGGTTGAGGTCTTCATAATCCTCGATATATTTTTGCTGTGAGTTGCTTCCGCCCAGAGTCAACAGGCCATCCAGGTTCTCCGCCTTCAGTGTGAAGCCTTCGATCTCATATCTCCTGAGCACGTGATCGCTCCTATCAAGCAGGTAGATGTTGCCAAAGGGATCGATGGCGGCGAATTCCAGGTCATGCAATTTCTCGCTCCGTTTGTCTATCCTGTAGATCACCTCATCCTTCACCTTCCCCTCCGATGTGAAACGTTGAACGCGCTCGATGAGGTTATAAGCGATGGACCTCTGGGCGAGCCGTTCCTCCTCCTTTCGCTCCTTTTCCTTCTCTTTCTCCTCCCCTTCGGCCTGATCCACCAGCATCGGCTCCTGATCGGGCATCATGTTCCCCTCGTTGAGGAGAGATCTGAGCGTTTCGGTTCTCGAAACGTAATCGTAGTTGCTATCGCCCTGGAAGATGATGCTCTGTATCAGAACGGAAAGCAGATCCTTTCTGCTCATGATCAGCCGTTTCCATCTAGCGGAGTCCTTGACGAGAATCTCTCCGCCCGAGGAGATGGCGAGATAGGACGGATTGACCATCTCTCCCTTGCCAAGACCCTTGTGTCCAAAGGCGCCGAGGAACTTTCCATCGCCGGAGAACCGTATCACCCTGTGGTTCCCCTTGTCGGCCACGACTACCTCCCCGTCGGACGATACCGCTATATCAGCCGGATCGTCCATCTCACCATCGCCCCCGCCGTATCTGCCGAATTCGAGGAGCTTTTCGCCCGAAGGGCTGAACTTATATATCCTCGAGTTTTCGGGATCAAGCACGAATAGATCACCCTTCCTATCCGCCGCCACTAGGACCTTCCGGTCATACCCTTTGGGTTGGACACCCAGAGCGTATCTTCCCTTTTCGTCGACGATTGCCCTTGCCGGCAGAACCTGGTTTGGTCTGCCCTTCAGTTTATCGACGAAGATTCTGTCCACCAATTTCCCTTCGGGGGAGAATTTCAAAACGCAGGGGCTGAATAGATAGACAGGGGGAGATGAGCTTTCATCGAGCGGGTAGGCCCCCAGATCCGCCACGAATATGTTCCCCGATCCGTCCACACATATATCGCCGGGCTTATTCAAGGAATCGCCCGAGATGGTCAGAACCGGTTCTCCTCGTCTGTTCAGTTTCTGGATGGTTCTGTTTTTCAGGTCACTCACGTAGATGTTGCCCTCCAGATCGAAGGCGATCGATATCTCAGGTCCGAACCCACCTTCACCGGCGGCCTTTCGACCGATCTCGCCGGTGAACCTAATATAACCCACGCCGAAGCTCATCCCCGCCGATATCAGGGATAGGAGAAGCGATACTACTAAGATCTTCCTTTTCATCGGACTCCTCTGAAATTCTGATCGGATTCGCGATGAGAATTATACCACATTTCAAGGTTGGATGCTATATCAATCGTGAGCGTCGCACAGTTTGGTCGGTTCCGTTCCCCTGAGGAATGCCTCACGTATAATGACTTCAGGCGGACATTTGCCTGGGTTATTAAGCAGCCCTGTGTTTTTATCTATCTCCCTGAAAACTATTCCATCTATGGTCTCTGGGTTTCTAAAGTCCTTCGTGTACCCTCTGCTGGCTCTCTTCATGAAATCGGTCCATATGGGCAGAGCGGCCCGAGAGCCGGGAAGCTGAATACTGAGCGATGGATCGTCGAATCCGACCCACACGCCGGCAACCAGATCGGGTGTGAATCCTATGAACCAGGCGTCGGTGTAATCAGAGGTGGTGCCCGTTTTACCCCCCGCCGGCCTCGAAAAGCCCATTTCCCTCGCCCTTCTTCCCGTTCCCTCCTCGATGACCCCTTCGAGCTGATAGACCATCTGGTAGGCCACCGCTTCGCTGAGCACCTTCCTGGTCTTGGGCAGGTTCTCCTCGATGATATCACCATTTCGATCCACTATATACTTAACACAGATCGGCTCGGCTCTTATTCCTAAAGCGGCCCAGACCCCGTAGGCTGAGGTCAGCTCGAAAAGCGTCAGCTCAGACGATCCTAGGGCAAGGGAGGGCACTCCCCTTAGCCGGCTCCTTATCCCCATACGTCTGGCAAGATTTATCACCCTGCGCGCCCCGACCTTGTAGTAGAAGAATTTGGCGGTGGCGACGTTTATTGATTTCTCAAGCGCCTTTCTCAGGGTGACCTTCCCGTAGAACCTGCCGGTATAGTTTTTCGGCGCCCAGACGCCGGCCGGGGTTTTTAAAGCCCAGGGAGAATCGTCTATCGTGTCGGCGGGCGTGGCGATCCTCGCCTCATAAGCAGCGCAGTAAACGAAAGGCTTGAAAACCGAGCCCGGCTGTCTCTTAGCCTGTACCGCCCTGTTGAACTGCGATACGTCGTAATCCCTGCCTCCCACCATGGCACGGATGTATCCGGTCTCAGGCTCTATAGCCACAAGGGCCGATTGAGGATATTTGAGCGGATCGACCTCTGGATTTTCGAGATCGAGATCGTCATATGGCGGCAGACCGAGTTTCTCGTCGATTTTGACCAATCCGTCGTGCACCGCCTTATTGGCCGCCTCCTGCATCGACATATCCAGCGTAGTGTAGATCTTCAACCCTCGTGTGTAAAGCATAGACTTGGAATACCGCCCCTCAAGCTGTTGACGCAGGAAATCCACGAAATA
>CAZHVH010000174.1:1878-7187 GCA_964535855.1 uncultured bacterium | reverse complement strand
ATCGGAGGATGAAAGAAAGATAGCCGATGTGGACGGCGATGACAGGGTAACCCCCCATGATGCCATTTTGATCCTAAAGTACGTGGTCGGATCGGGTTCATCTAAAAGCGCTCTCATGGGAAGTAGAGGTGTTCATGATTAAAAGGCGCTTGCTATTCGGATGAACCCGGCGGGAAAATGGCATGTGGGGTGTATATCTACCAAATGTGGGCAGGGGATAAAACGTTTATGAATCTAAGAGGGGGGAAGATGCTGAATGCGCTCCGCTCGGTAAATCACAATCCGCTATGTAAGGAAAGGAGAAAAGGATGGTATGCCGTATACTCTCTTTTATCCTCATCTTGTCTCTCTCGACGGCTCTCGCATATGGGCTTAAAGGAGACGTTAACGGTGACGATGTGATTGACGGAAAGGATGCGCTTAAGATCATCCTCATATTGGAAGAGAGGATACCTCAGCCTTCCCAGGACGATCCGTTTTGGCATGAGGCTGATGTCTTCCCCCCAGGAGGCGACGGGAAAGTCGATAGGAGCGATGCCCTCCAAATTCTGAGATACGTCGTGGGGACGGTCTCCGAAGGGGAGATAACGGGCGTCTATCGTAGCCCGTCTATAACCTCGTTCTCTCCATCAAGCGGTTCGCCGGGGACGAGAGTTACAATCCGGGGAGAAAACTTCGTGTCGGCGAATCCTCACGAGAATATAGTTATGTTCGGGGTTGAACCTGCGGAGGTGGTGTCCTCCACAAGCGACCAGCTCGTAGCGATTGTCCCCCCGGGTGCGAAAACCTCCCCTATTCTGGTGATGACGCCGGGAGGATGGTGCCGAACGGATGAGGACTTCCTGGTGCTGAAAGAAGCTTCCTTCAAGTTCATTCCCCCTGAGGGAGAGGGAAGGAAGTTCAAACTGTATACTCCCTACGGTGACGCCGAAGATATAAACAGCGATGGCATCGGGAAGGTTGCGGTCAGCGAGGACTACTGGACCTTAGTCAACGCTTTGCCCACAACCCACGACAAGCTCTCCTACATGAGGGTCTACTTCCCAAGCTCGTCCTCTGGTGAGGAGGAGATAAGCTCCGCAACTACGGCGGAGGCTTTGGTTTTCCTTTCCCCGTTCTTCTTCTCCCCTGATTTGGGAGATGCTGAGGATGTGTGGGAGACGATAAAGACGGACCCCAAAGTCGGTGAGCTCGCAAAGGTGATAGAGGAGGTATTTCCGAACTCAGCCGACCCGCTAAGCGACGAGAGGATAACTCAAGCGTTGAAGGAAGCTGTGGAGTCCGTGGCGAGCAGGTTGCCGGATGAATATAAACCTCCCAAAAGCGGGGGTGCCCCTGCGAGGATCTACCGTTCAACAGCCCTTTACAGCGGGGATATAAGGACGTTGACGGTGGACAGAACTGAGGATGGAGTTGAGATTGACACCATCCAGACCAACCCGATGGATTGGGTCGTAAGGGTGGCGGAGATAGATAGGGATAAGCTCTACGATTTCTTCCCAGAAGGCGGGAAAAGCCTGACGGACGCCGATCTACACCAGTTCTACCAGCGTGAGTCAGATGGGTTCACCGTCAGGCAGATGAGGCTTGGCAAGGCGATAACGAGAAGGTTCGCCATTATAACTACCATTATGAGCGACATGGTGGATTCGCTGGACATGACAGGGGCAGGGGGCGAAAGCGAAATCAAACTGCCCGATAGAGAAGGGGTATACGTGATAAGGCTGTTCGCCCCGATATTTGACCGTAGCGTGGATAACGGCGAGCTGGATTTCGTGGAGAACACCCCTGAGCTGAAGGAGGATTTAGATAGAGCCCTATATCTGAATATGGCGATGTTAGTCGTGGACATGGTAGATGGGACGCTTGGGATAATGAACATATTTGACAGCAACAGCAGGCGGGAGATGCTGAGGGCGACGATGGGAGCGCTGGAAAGGGCTACACTGCGGGAGTTCCCAAACGGGCTGAACGAGGCTATGGACAAGGATGAGCGGTTCAGACGGGTTGTGAGGGTGCTGAAGGACGGGATAGATGCGATGATAAAGCAGGCTACGATAGAGGCGGTGAATAAGGGGTATTCCAAAGTTGAGGAGATGCTGACGAAAAGCGGGGGATACCTCGGTAAGGTGGCGAAGGTCGCAAGCGGGATAATGGCGGTAACCGACGCCATATCTTATCTCGGACCGATAGGCGAGCGGTTAGCTGGAATGGCAGGGATAGGTCTGATAGAGTATTTCGGCCTGGAGCTTTCGCCGATGGAAACGGGGTTCGTAATCGTGGGAACGCCGTTTGATTGGGAGGTCAGAGGCATATTGCCGGATACACGCAAGGTCGCTCCCGGTGAGAAGGTGAAGATAATAGGGCGGAATTTTGACCCTCGTGGGACGGACAAAAATGAGGTCTGGCTCAAAAAAGGATGGGAGGACGAAGGGGTAAAGATGATAGTAACCGACGTCTCGGATGCCGGCGACATGATTGAATTTCAACTTCCCGAAGATTGCCCTTGGGGATACCACCATGAGATATACATCAAAACCTCCTATTGTGAAGGGTTCTCAGGCTTCCGTCTCAACGTCAAGCGGATACCGAGGCTGGTGGAGCTGGACCCCGACGTCGGTTTCCCAAATCAGAACCCCTACTCCCCGGCCGGGGCACAGTATATCTACTTCAAAGCGTATAACGTGAAAACCTCTGATAAAGTCTTCTTTGGGGATAAAGAAGCCCGTATAAGCTGGGAGGAGGATAGAGCGAATTGGTATGCGGTTAAAGCTCCCGGAGATTTGCCCGCTGGCAAGGTCAGCTTCTACATTGAATCGCCTGAGGGCAAAAGCAACTCCCTTGATTTTACCGTCTTAGGACAACCGGTTATAAATGAGGTCAGCCCGCAGACAGTCCACCCCGGAGTGCTGGTTGAGATAAGAGGAGATAATTTCGGCTATTGGTCTGATTTGGTGAGGGTGTCGGTCAGTGGGTATACCTACCCAATCAGGTATGGGGTCATCAACAACAACCTCGTCAAGTTCGTCTGCCCAACCCTTGACAGTGAAGGTCAAAAGACGGTGAAGGTTAGCACGCCTGCGGGCAATGCTCAATGTGTGGTTACCTACAAAGCGGATATGGTGACAATACCCGAGAAGCCCGAATTCCCCGAAGGATTTTACATGAGAGTCTCTTCCACCGCTCAGGGGGTAAACCCGGATGGACAACTCACCCTTGACGAAGCCATACTGATAGCTAACGGGGAGATAAACCCGTTCTCGGACGATTGGAAGGAGGAAAGAGAGCATTATATCTCCGGAAAGGTTGGCGGAAAGGGCTACAAGGACACAATCTCACTCTCGCTGGAGGAGAACGTAACCTATTACTGTTCAGCCGCCGAGCTTAGCGAGGGCGATATTATATCAGGAGTAAAAAGCGATGTGAGTGTGGTAGGAGAAGCTCTGACGCTGGGAAGCTGGAACGAAATTGAAATCCGCAAACTCTCAGGAGACCTTAAAATCACGGGAGACGGAAACACCGTCCGTGTTCATGAAGGGATAAATGGAGGCTTAACGATAGAGGGCGGAAATGGGAATCGGATAGCTGACACTGACTGCGTGGTAAACTCCGACGGATGTGGGATATACGTGAAGAACGGCTCGGGAAACTCCATTGACTTTATTAATTATGTTGAGAATTGCGATGGTGATGGGATAAGGGTGGAAAACGGGGTGGACAACCACATCGTCCTTGTATTCGCACCTGAAGGTAAACCAGCTATATCTAAATGCGGTGGAAACGGATTGAGCATAATTGGAGGGAGAGGAAACCGCATTGAGATACGTGAAAGCCAATCAATCATAAACAATAAAGGGGCTGGAATTCACCTGGAGAACACCTCCTATAACCGCTTGTCAATTTCTGAAATATCGGGCAACGGCGGTGCTGGTGTGGAGCTTATAAATGCGGTTTCTAACGAAATAAGATGTATCAGCGGAAAGGGCAACGGAGGAGATGGCGTCCACCTATACGATGGATGCAAGTGGAATAAAATATCAGTAGCGACCGATGCCAGCCTTGATGAAAATCAAAACGGTGTCGTCATTGAGGGAGCTAACACCGCTAACAACGACATCACCGTTTCGTCCTCCAGAAATAAAGGGTATGGATACATCGTGCGTAACGGCGCTAATCATAACAAGATATATGGCAAATGTGAATTTAACTCCCTGTGTGGACTTTTGATGGAAGGGTCGGAAACCTCCTACAACGAAATATGGGGCACGTTTTCAAACAATGGAGAGGCAGGCATGGTGATTCGGAACGGCTCACATCACAACCTCATAGATTATTACACCGCTCAAAACAACAACGGAGCCGGAATACTGATTACCAAAGGGGCAAGCTATAACAGGATGAAAAACTTGCACTGTATAGATAACAAGGGAGACGGCATACTGATAAACGAAGGGGCGCACCATAACGTCATCACCTCCAGCTATAATATTACCGGCAATTCAGGCAACGGCATCGCCATCATCGGTGAAAACACCGACTTCAACACAATCGGGGGACGCACCGAGATAGGACAGCACTACGAGGACAAGTCGCCAAACGGCGGATACGGAATCCTCATAGCTGACGGACCGGTTGGGACGGAGATAAAAGAGTGCTATCTGCTGTTCAACGAACTCGGCGGAGTGAAAATCAGCGGTATCTCCAGGCAGTGGGCTCCAGGCGAGGAGAGATTCCCGCTGGTCAAAGTATACTGGTGCGATATAGGTGCGAATTTCACAGACCACTTCGGTAGAGATGTCCGCCCGTATGAGGTGAAGGACCAGCAACCTAAGGTCGGATTGGGATTTTTGGTGGAAAACACGAGCGACTGCGAGTTTGAACAGGTCTGCGTTTATGGTGCAGATACAGGTGTAAAATTCATCAACACCACCTCAACCTCCCTTACGGCCTGTATGCTCCGAAACATCCACGAAACTGGACTATCCCTTGAGGAATCGGATGTCATCCTTACGAAGGTGCGGATAAGCATGGAAGGGAACTCGGAAACAGCGGTCGCAATCTCAAACTCCTCAAATGTGAAGTTTTTTGACTTCGCCATTTCCGAAAAAGGGGGTGTCCATATCAGCGGAAGCCGAGACATCTTCGGAAGCGACCTGCTACTTCACGGGACCGCTCAAAACGCCATACATATCTCCAACTCTCAAAACGTTGAAATAATCAGCATCGAAGCTTACTCGGGAATCCTTGTTGAAAACTCAACCGGCGTGAGACTTGCCCCAAACCGTGTGGAGAGCGATTCCTCCACCATC
>CAZHVH010000174.1:0-1778 GCA_964535855.1 uncultured bacterium | reverse complement strand
GAGTGGCGAAAGAGGTATAGAGATTCACGACACGTCGAAGGCGTTGGTGGTCGGCAACACCGTAAGTGAATGTTCACGGGAAGGGATATTGATAGCTGACGGTGCGAGCGGTGCTATTATAGCTCAAAACAGGATAACCAAAAACATCGGAGATGGAGTGAAAATCTCAGGTGCAGGCTCGGTCAACAACCATATAACAAGCAACGTGATAACCAGTAACCTCCTCAAAGGAATTTGCCTTGAAGGCGGAGCGAACAAGGGAATACAACCGCCCGTCATCACCGAGATAGGCGAACACTACGTCTCAGGCGAAGTGGAATCAGCGCCGAAAGGGAGCGTGGTTGAGATATACGCCGACTACGGCGACGAGGGGGAAAAGCTACTCGGCTCCTCCCACCTGAGGGGGAGAAGGTTCACCGTCTCCTGTAACCCTCCAGAGGGAATGAACCTACACGGAGTTTTGATAGACCCGGATGGAAATACATCTGAGTTCGGAACGGTCCGACTGGAGAGCCGGCAAACCCTAAAAGAGTTCGCCTACACATCCACAAGAAATGGAGATGAGGAGATATACTTCCGCATCGGATACAACGACATCCGATTGACGGAAAGGGAGGGAATAGACAGAAGCCCAAGCGTATCCCCAGACGGCGTAAAAATAGCGTATGTCTCGGAGGCAGGGGGAAGCTTGGATATATGGAAGATGAACCTAAGTGGGAGGGATAAAGCTCGGCTCACGAACTACCCCGGCGACGAATACGACCCCGACTGGTCCCCTGACGGCGACAAGCTGGTATACATCGGCGAGCAGGACGGCGAAGCTGAGATATACGTCCTTGAGAATGGGGAGCAAAAGGAGATGGAACTGAGCTACGACGATGGAGAAGCTGACTCGCAAATAGGCAAATACCAACAAGGCTTGACCTTAGCCGTCCACTTTGAGATACCCGGCGAAGGGGAGGTTCACAAACTGAAGTTCTTCATCGCCGACGCTCCCACTTTCCCGAAAGACCTAACCTGGATAATATCGAACTGGCAGTCCGGCAAGCCGGGCGATATGATAATAGCAAGTGGAACGGTGAGGGTAAGCGAGGATGGATGGTGCGTCGCTGACGTGGGAAATATCGCCGTGTCATCCGACTTCGTTGTAGGGATTGAAATGGATTTCGTTCCTATTTCCATCGGTCAGGACACCACGATTCCGATGAAGAGGAGCTACCTCTGGCAGATGGGTGAGTGGAAGGAGCTGGACAGCAATCTGATGATACGGACGGTATGCGTGGCAAGACAAGCAGTTCCCAGAAAGGTAATTGAGCTACCCGGCTCGGAGGAGAGGAATCCCGTTTGGTCGCCTGACGGAAGTAAAATAGCCTTCGCTTCCAATAAGAACGGAAACTGGGATATATTCGTGGTAAACGCAGATGGAACTAACCTCACTCAATTGACCGACTCCCCTGCAAACGAGGTTCACCCAACCTGGTCTCCCGATGGTAGCATGATAGCTTTCGTTTCGGATAATGAAGGTGAAGGAGATATTTACGTGATGAAGGCGGATGGAAGCGATGTGGTGAACTTGACGAACAGCCCGTCGCCTGAGAGGGACCCCTGCTGGACGACGGAGGGGTCTATTCTGTTCACCTCGCTGAGAAATGCGGGGTGGGAGATATATCAGATGCGTTCTGGCGGAGGCGGCGTGCGCAGGCTTACTTCATCGCTCGGCGAGAACACACAGCCGAGCGGGAAGTAGAACGTATATAATTTAAGGGAGGAAAAACGAT
>CAZHVH010000173.1:3067-7193 GCA_964535855.1 uncultured bacterium | reverse complement strand
GAGAAACCTCATGTCGTTTTCAAAAAGCAACCTGATATCGTTTATGCCGTATCGAAGCATGGCGATCCGTTCCACGCCCATCCCGAAGGCGAATCCGGTAATTCTCTCAGGGTCATAGCCTACTGCCTTGAACACCTCCGGATCGACTGAGCCGGAGCCGAGTATCTCCATCCATCCCGTTCCCTTACACGTGCGACATCCCTTCCCGCCGCAGATGATGCAGGAGATATCCACCTCCGCTGACGGTTCGGTGAAGGGAAAGAAGCTGGGGCGAAATCTGAGCCTGGTCTCAGGGCCGAACATCTGGTGGGCGAATGAGGTTAAAACTCCCTTCAGCTCGGCAAAAGTTACGCGCTCGTCCACCATCAATCCTTCAACCTGGTGGAACATCGGACTGTGTGAGATATCGGCATCCCGTCTGTAGACCCTGCCGGGGGCTATGATCCGAATGGGCGGTTTGCGCTTCTCCATAACCCTGATCTGGACGGGAGATGTCTGTGTTCTGAGGAGGACTCTGTCGGTTATGTAGAACGTATCCTGCATGTCGCGGGCGGGATGATGTTCAGGGGTATTAAGCGCCTCGAAGTTATGGTATTCATCCTCCACTTCGGGTCCCTCAACCACCTGGAATCCCATTCCGAGGAATATCTCCTTGATCCTCTCCAGCGTCTGTGTGATCGGGTGTTCGACGCCGAGAGGGGGTCTCCTTCCGGGGAGGGTTATATCCACCTTTTCGGCAGCGAGTCTCCGTTCCCTCTCCTCCCGTATCAGCCTCTCCCTTGTCTCCTCCAGAGCCTCGTTTATAGTGGATCTGACCTGATTTGCCAGCCTGCCGATGATCGGCCTCTGATCGGGAGGCAGCTTTGACATGCCTTTAAGCAGGTTGGTCAATTTGCCCTTGCGCCCGAGGTATGAGACCCTTATAGCTTCGAGCTCATCGAGGGTTTTAGCCGTTTTGAGTTTACCTATGATCTCCGTCTCAATCTCCCTGAGTTCCTTTTCCATCTGCGTTCCCTCCATATAACAAAAAAGGCCTGCGTTTTCCATCCTCAGCCTACTTTGGCCGGGGACGAAAGCGCAAGCCTTCAAATACGCTTCCGCGGTACCACCCCGGTTGACAGATCCTCTTGGGATCTGCCCACTCATCCTTCCCGGTAACGGCGGGGAACCGTCCAGACCTACTTGCCCTGGATGGGTTTCAGCCTGGAAGCTCCGGAGCGAAATTCAGCCGGCGGCCCCGAAGGGATGCTTTCAGCCGGTGACATCCCCTCTCTGTTCGGGGTTTACGCGGGCCTACTTATCTCCTTCACTGCCTTTGTCGGTATATTCTGTCTGCCGGGATGGGATCTCATTATCCCATCCCGCCCGAAGAGATACGCCAGAAAGGCGTGTATCGAACCCGTTCTTTTGAAAATCTCCCAGTAAAGTTCGGTTTCTCTCCTCATTCTCTCCATCGGATTTCAGGAGGCGGCGAGCTGTGATTTAGCCGTTTCAACCAGCTTAGCGAAGGCATCGGAGTCGTTGACGGCGACATCGGCCAGCATTTTCCTATCGAGCTCCACCCCGGCGAGCTTCAGGCCGTGTATGAATTTGCTGTATGAGAGCCCATATGGTCTCACGGCGGCGTTGATCCTGACGATCCACAGCCGCCTGAAATCCCGCTTGCGTAATCTCCTGTGCTCGTAGGAGTGCTGCCAGGCTTTATGTACGGCCTCCGTCGCCGTACGTATCAGGTTCTTTCTGCCACCTCTGAATCCCTTAGCGTACTTGAGGATTTTCCTCTTTCGCTTTCGAGCGGTTACCCCTCTCTTTACCCTCGGCATCTTTCGCTACTCTCCTTTCGCGCCGGTGATTTTATCCATACGGCAGAAGTCTCTTTATCCTCTTTTCGTCAGCCGAATCGACCAGATCGCTTCGTCGAAGCCTTCTCTTACGCTTCGCGGTTTTGTTGAGGAAGAGGTGTCCTGCGTATGCCTTATACCTTTTGATCTTTCCGGAGCTGGTGACCTTGAACCTCTTCCTAGCGCTTCTGTTGCTCTTCATCTTCGGCATCTTCGTCATCCCCCTTTTCCGTCATCTCCGGATTGGGCACGAGCAGGATGCTCATCATCCTTCCGTCCATTCTGGGATACTGTTCGATACTTCCTACATGGGAGAGGTCGGCTGCGAATTTCTCAAGCATCTTCCGCCCTAAATCGGCGTGTACCACCTCTCTGCCCCTGAAAATTATGGAGATCTTGACCCTTTTGCCCGATCGGAGGAACTTCTCGGCGTGACGGAGTTTGAACTGGTAATCGTGGTCGGCTATGTCGTATTTGAACCTTATCTCCTTGAGCTCGGCGGTCTTCTGATGTTTTTTGGCCTCACGCGCTCGCTTCTTCTGCTCGTACATGTACTTGCCGTAATCCATTATCTTGCAGACGGGAGGTGATGCTTTGGGCGCCACCTCCACCAGATCCAGCCCTTTTTGCTGGGCTATCCTCATCCCCTCTTTGGGGGTCATTATCCCAAGCTGTTTGCCGTTTTCGTCGATGACCCGTATCTTTCTCACACGGATCTGCCAGTTAACCCTCGGCTCTATCTTACGCACCTCCAGATAGATTTTCCACAATTAAATCATACAAGTTAAGGGGAGTAAAAGTCAAGGGTAAGTGGCTTTGCTCTCGATCTCCTCTTTGATCTTCCGGATGAAATCCTCAACTTTCATCCCACCGAGATCCTCACCCCTTCGGGTTCTAACGGCCACCGTTCCGCTATCCTTCTCCCTCGCGCCGACGATCAGCATATAAGGGATCTTCTGCAGTTGTGCTTCCCTTACCTTGTAACCAAGCTTTTCTCCCCGGATATCATTATCGGCTCTCAACCCCGCCTCCTTTAACCTTCTGGTGATCTGAAGCGCGTAATCCTCCTGATCTCTTGTGATGTTCATAACCCTCGCCTGGACCGGAGCGAGCCAGATCGGAAACGCCCCGGCATAGTGCTCGATCAACACGCCGAAGAACCGCTCCAAGGAACCCAGGAGCGCCCTGTGAACCATGTACGGCCGATGTTCTTTGCCGTCCTCTCCCACATAGCTGAGATCAAATCGCTCCGGCAGGTTGAAGTCGAACTGTATCGTGGAACACTGCCATGATCTTCCGATGGCGTCCTTGATCTTTATGTCTATCTTAGGACCATAAAATGCTCCTCCTCCCTCATCCACTTCAAAGGGAAGATCTTCAGCTTCGAGCGCCTTGCGTAGCGAGTTCTGCGCCTGCTCCCATCTTTCGGGCTCGCCGACCGCCTTTTCGGGCTTGGTCGAGAGATAAACCTCAAACTGATCGAACCCGAAGGAGCGCAACATCTCAAGCGAAAACCGCAGCACGCGCAGTATCTCCTCCTCTATCTGTTCGGGAGTGCAGAAGATATGGGCGTCATCCTGAGTGAACCCCCTCACCCTCATCAATCCATGCAGCACACCGCCTCTTTCGTACCGATAGACCGTTCCAAGCTCAGCCCATCTCAGGGGTAGGTCGCGATACGATCTGATCCTAGTCTTATAAATCATTATGTGAAACGGGCAATTCATCGGTTTGAGGTAGTAGTCCTGTCCGTCCACGTCCATAGGAGAATACATATTCTCGCTGAAGAAATCGAGATGTCCGGAGGTCTTCCAGAGCCATGATCTCCCGATATGTGGGGTATAGACGAACTCGTATCCACCTTTGATGTGTTGATCACGCCAGAAATCCTCGATGATCTTTCTTATCATCGCCCCCTTAGGATGCCAGTATACCAGCCCTGCTCCGGCCACCTCGTGGAAGGAGAACAGATCCAACTGTCTGCCGAGCCTGCGGTGATCCCGTCTCTCGGCCTCCTCTATCCTTCTGAGGTGTGCGTCCAGGTCGGATTTTCTCTCGTAGGCGGTTCCGTAGATCCGCTGGAGCATCTTTCTACTTTCGTCTCCCCTCCAGTATGCCCCCGCGGCGCTGAGGAGCTTGACCACCTTCAGTTTGCCCGTGCTGGGGAGATGCGGCCCTTTGCACAGATCCACGAATTTATCGTGCTCATAAAGTGAGACGATCTCGTCCTCCATTTCATTAAGCAGTTCGACCTTGTAGATCTCTCCCATCTCCTCGAACAGCCT
>CAZHVH010000173.1:0-2967 GCA_964535855.1 uncultured bacterium | reverse complement strand
CGGACCGATATCCGAAGCTATCTCCAGCGGGGTTATGCCCTTCGGATACTCCTTGGACGAACCGTCCGGAAAAGAGATCCTCACCGTGTCCACATCGATTCACCTTAGAAGCGAGATAAAAAAATAGAGCCCTTAACAGGCTCCGAAGTCCTGAAACTCATATAAAAGAAAATGGTGGGCGGTACAGGACTTGAACCTGTGACCCCTTGCATGTCAAGCAAGTACTCTGACCAGCTGAGCTAACCGCCCACCTCGAAGAATAATGGAGGCGACGACCGGACTCGAACCGGTGATAGCGGCTTTGCAGGCCGCGGCCTTACCTCTTGGCTACGTCGCCTCAATAGATGGAGCGGAAGACGGGATTCGAACCCGCGACCTTCTGCATGGCAAGCAGAAGCTCTACCACTGAGCTACTTCCGCCCAAGACATATTAAAGTTTAGCAAAAAGCGATGTTTTTGTCAACCTTGTAGATCGATATGCTCTTGCCATAGTGCTCCTCCTATCGAGGTATCTGTCGATGGAAAGCATACCATTACCATCATCTATAGAGAACACTGCACCGCCTTCTATAGTGGAATTCCATTTCCAATTATGATAAAATAAAGTTCGATATGAGGTGAAACATGGCGAAAGAGGATATATCCCTGCTAAAAGAGGCATTCGACTCGTTTAATAGGGCGGTTGATAGGTTAAGTTCCTCCTATTCGGAGCTGGAGAGGAAGGTCGCTCAGCTCAAGGAGGAGCTCGCCAGAGAAAACGCTGAAAAGGAAAAGCTGCGCGGGTATCTCGTGAGCATACTTAACAGCATCGATCTGGGTGTGATAGCCGTTAACGTCGAGGGCAGGGTGATCTTCTTCAACAGGGCGGCGGGGGAGATACTGGGGTTGAGCCCACGGAAGGCGGTGGGGCGAAACTGTTCCTCTGTGTTGGGACTCAATTCACCGCTCGAGGAAACGCTGAGAGACGCACAACGCAGGACCTTCGACGATGAATTGATAAACCCGGAGGAGGGCGGCGAGCCGATAAAGGTCGAGATAACCACCTCGCCGATGTGGGATGATCGGGGCAAGGTGATAGGGGCTGTGGAGGTGATAAAGGACATATCCGAGCGGAAGATGTTGGAGGAACAGATCAGAAGATCTGAGACGCTCTCTGCTCTCGGTGAGATGGCAGCTCAGGTCGTCCATGAGATACGGAATCCGCTGGGGGCGATTCAGCTTTATGTGGGCATACTCCAAAGGGAGCTGAGCGGGGATCAGAAGAAGCTTGCCGACGATATAGCCTCTGGCCTCAGATCGATAGAGGTTATAACTTCCAACCTGCTTGCCCTCGCCCGACCGATCAGACCGTCCTTCCAAGAGGTGGATATATCCCGTCTGTTGGAGGAGGTCATAACCTTTGCCATATATGCCATAGAGGAGAACGGGATCAAGCTGATAAGGGATTATCCCGAATGTGGGCTGATCTGCCATGTCGATCCGGAGCAGATCAAACAGGTCGCCCTTAACCTGATACTCAACGCCATTCAGGCCATGCCTGAGGGAGGCGTGCTGAGAATATCTGCTTCGAGGAGCAACGGCAGAATAAAGCTTGAGTTCGAGGACACAGGGGTCGGGATACCCCAAGAACATCTGGATAAGATCTTCAACCCCTTTTTCTCGACGAAGAGCACCGGAACAGGCTTAGGACTATACACGGTGGATAAGATACTCAGGGCACACGGAGCATCGATAAGGGTTAAAAGTCAAGAGGGAGTGGGAACCTGTTTTCTCATAGAGATCCCGGAGGTGATAAGGGGTGAGCAGCGATAAGATATTGATAATAGATGACGACGAGCATCTGAGGAAAGCCCTGAAGGAGGTTATAAGAAGAGAAGGATATGATGTGGTGGCTGCCAGCAGGAAAGAAGAGGCGCTGGAGATGATCCCACACGTCAGGTTCAGCGTCGCACTTGTGGACATCAGGATGGACGAATCACACAGGGATGGGATGGAAATACTTGGGAGGATCAAAGAGATAGCGCCCGACGCTGCCGTGCTGATTATGACAGCGTACCCGAGCGTCGAGACAGCAGTGGAGGCGATGAAGCTCGGCGCTGCCGACTACATCTCAAAACCCTTCTCATACGACCAGCTTATACAGAAACTTCGAAACCTAGCCGGTCCTCCGGGCGAAGAAGAACGATATTTCGGCGGCATCGTCACCCGGAACAAGCAGATGCTGAAGATACTGGAGACCGTGAGAAATGTCGCCGCCACCCAATCGACCGTCCTTATCAGAGGGGAGACAGGCACGGGAAAGGAGTTGGTGGCAAGGGCGTTGCATAACTATAGCCCAAGAGCTGACGGCCCCTTCGTCGCCGTCAACTGCGCAGCACTTCCGGACATGCTGCTGGAGAGCGAGCTCTTCGGATATGAAAGGGGGGCATTCACGGGAGCGGTATCGAGAAAGCTGGGGAAATTCGAACTGGCTCATGGCGGAACTCTTTTCCTGGATGAGATCACGGAACTCACGCCTAAACTGCAGGCAAAGTTGCTTAGGGTGCTGGAACAGAAGGAGGTGGACCGACTGGGTGGAAGGGAACCGATCCCCGTCGACGTCAGGGTTATCGCCACGACGAACGAGGATATCGAGGCATGTGTCACCGAGGGGAGATTCCGCGACGATCTATACTATCGCGTGACGGTCGTGACGATAGAGCTGCCCCCTCTAAGGGAGCGGAAAGACGATATACCGCTTCTGGCCAGGCATTTCCTTAAGATCTATTCCCGGCAGCATGGCAAGGAGATAGTGGATCTGTCCGAAGGGGCGATACGGAAGTTGATAGATTACCACTGGCCGGGAAACGTCAGACAGCTTCGAAACATCATCGAGCAGGCGGTCATCCTTTGTCCCGATGAGATCATCACCGAGATGTATATCAATCCTGAAAGAAGAAGACGATCATCCAACCAGATAGTCATACC
>CAZHVH010000172.1:0-7203 GCA_964535855.1 uncultured bacterium | reverse complement strand
GGGGCTTTTCGTTAAATCGAATGCTTTGCCCCCAAACTAAGGAGGGTGGAGGATGAGGGCGATATTGGTTTTGACGGGAATTTCAGCGATATTGTTGATCGCCGGCGTGTCCCTAGCGGCTGATCCAGAGGATATCGTTGCTCTCTATCTCTTCGATGAGGGAGGCGGCGATGTCCTGAAGGATTACTCCGGCAACGGACATGACGGAATGATCGAGGGAGCGAAGTGGACCCAGGGGAAATATGGGAAGGGGTTACAGTTTGATGGCGTGAACGACAAGGTCACTGTGCCTTTCGCCGATGATCTCGTCCTCGAGACCTTTACGATCGAGGCGTGGGTAAAACTGCAGAGCACGGGAAGCTGGCAGTCCATCCTGATGCGAGGTCAAAATCCCAGGAACTATCTCCTTTGCATTCACGAAACGGGCGATCGCGTGCTTAACAGCTTCACAAGCGGCGGTAAGGATAGGTGGACAGGCACTACGGGAAAGATCTCCGTGACCGATAACCAATGGCATCATATAGCCGCCACATATGATGGTGCCTTCGCTTGGGTGTACGTGGACGGTCAGGTCGACGCCCAACAGGCGTGCGGCAAGCCGGATAAAAACGCCGATCCGGATATAATCGGGATAGGAACCGGATCGGCGGGCGCCCACTGGCTTAAAGGTGTGCTCGATGAGCTGGCATTATGGAAGGTGGCCCTGACGGAGGAGGAGATTAAGGAGACGATGGAGGGCTTATCGAAGTTCTACCTTGATGTCGAGGCAAAGGGGAAGCTGGCCGTCACCTGGGGCAAATTGAAGCTTATCCCATGAAGGCGAAAGACATACCGCCCTTCATACTCATGGCGCTGATCAGCTCGGTATATCTTCTCCTCGTCAACGGACACTGGAAGCCTACGTGGGATAGCGCCATTTACATAACCGTCAGCAGGGCCTTGGCCACAGGCCATGGTTACACCTATATGGGATACGCCCATACCAAGTATCCCTTCATGTTCCCGCTTCTACTCGCGCCTATCACCGGCATCTTTGGATACAATTTCCTTCTGATGAGGCTTTTGATCGTGCTTATGGGGTTGGGGGCGATATGGCTCACCTTCCTCTTGATCAGAGGGATAGCTGGCACATGGATCGCATTGGCGGTGATGGTGCTGACGGCGGCCTCATATCCGTTGATGTTCGAGGCGACGAGAATTCTCTCGGACCTACCGTATATGTTTTTCTCCATGCTCGCCTTGATCTCTATCCGACGGTATGGGAGAGAGGAAACCGTCTTCAATAAGAGCGGGGTGATCGCCTCGATTTTGATTTTGACATCCTATTTCACCAGGGGAATAGGGGTGTCACTCGCCGCTGCCGCCTTCCTCTATCTTCTCCTTGAGGGTGGATCAGGCAAAGGGTTCAGATTGAAATCGAGGAAGGCGGCTTTCATCGGCGTAACTTTCCTCATTCCGGCCCTTCTCTGGACGATCAGAAACCAGACCATAAGTCCAGAAAAACGACTCCCGTCGATCCTAAGGGAGAGCCTGGGATACGGGAGGGAGCTCATCCTCGTTAATCCGAGCGATCCATATTCCAGGACGATAGGTCTCGGCGATTTCATCGTCAGGCTGCGTCGAAATATCGTCTATTATGAAGGTCTGATATCCAACATCGTATCGGGTAGAGCCGGTGGAGGAGCTCTGCTCGCCCATATCATCTCGGCGGTAATGCTGATCGGCCTGATATATTGCCTTATGAGGCGAAGGACGATCGTGGAGTATTATTTCCCGCTCTACATGCTCGTCTATCTAGCTTGGCCCTCCTGGCAGGGCGAGCGCTTTCTCGTTCCGGTTATACCCTTCATACTCTATTACCTCCTGAGAACAGCCGAACTCATCTTGGGCTCAGTCGAACTGATCATCAGGCGAAGGATTCCAATTGGGGGGAGATTTCCCTATCTGGTAAGGGGATCGCTCCTTTTAGCTCTAGCGTTGTTCCTGGTGAGGTTGAACTGGGCTTCGGACATCAATATTATCAAGCATGAACGTGCTAGACCCTATTACGGTCAGGTCGTTTCGGATTTCCTGGACGCTATAAGCTGGATCAAAGTTAACACGTCGCCTGAAACCATTGTGGTCAGCGATAGACCTTCCTGGGTGTATCTGTTATCCGATCGGAGGACCTTTAGCTTCCCGTGGGTGTCGAATTCGGATGAGGTTGTCGGATTCATACGCCGGATCGAGGCAGATTACGTAATCGTCAACCCTATCTCCTCCGTGACGAAGCGGTATCTCGTGCCATCGATAGAGAGATATCGGGAGGAGTTCGAGGTGGTCTATAGGAAGGGCGAGAGCATAGTCTATAAGGTGAAAAAATGATGGATGATGGTGGAGGATACCGGATTCGAACCGGTGACCTCTTGCATGCCATGCAAGCGCTCTCCCAGCTGAGCTAATCCCCCACCAGAAAGCATCTCTATTTTATCATAAACCCCTTCGAAATGCAAGTGGCAGGACTTCTGGGTGTTCTCGATTCATGATGGTGTTAAATCCAATTCAGATATAAACATACCAATCTCAAACTGGGGGTGAACCGGCCGTCAGGAACGTAATCTTGATTTTCCTCCCTCAACTATGTATAACCTGTCATGCGACTGGGAATAACGATCACCATAGGAGTGTCCCGATGGCTAAGAAGATGCCCAATATCCTCTGGATTTGCACAGATCAACAACGATTTGATACCCTCAGATGTTATGGAAACAGGTTCGTCGAGACCCCAAATCTCGACCGCCTGGCCGCCGAGGGGGTGCTGTTCGAAAACGCCTACTCTCAAAATCCCGTCTGTGCGCCGAGCCGCGCCTCATTTCTGACGGGCCGATACCCCAGAACAACCCGATGCAGGCAGAACGGGCAATCCATACCCGAAAGCGAAATCCTTATCACTAAGATCCTGCATGAGAGAGGATACACGTGCGGGCTATCGGGTAAACTTCATCTTTCCGCCTGTCACCCGGAGGCATGTAAGGGGACCGAACGGCGCATCGACGACGGATATGATCAGTTTTTCTGGTCACACGATACAGGAGATTCCTGGCCCACCAACGAATACCGGCAGTGGCTTCGGGATAAAGGCGTGGAGCGAATGAGCGAACCCTTCCCCTTATCGAGATACGTCAGATATGGCCCTCCCATCCAACATAGGCAGACCACATGGTGTGTCGAGAAGGCGATATCCTTTATACGATCGGCATCGCGGTTCGATCGACCTTGGCTTTTCTCGGTGAACCCCTTTGATCCCCATCATCCCTTCGATCCCCCAAGGGAAACCTTGGATCGTTATGCCGGGTTCATCGATGAGATCCCATTGCCCAACTACGTGGAGGGCGAGCTGGAGGACAAACCGATATGGCAGAGGATCGATCATGACGGCGCCTACGCCGGAAGAGCTGGGTTTACCTTTGACGAGATGACGGAGAACGATCATAGATGGATTCGGGCGGCATACTGGGCGATGATCGAGGTCATAGATCGAGGGGTAGGCCGATTGCTTGAAACCCTTGAGGAGACGGGACAGAGGGAGAACACCGTTGTGATCTTCACCTCCGATCATGGGGAGATGTTAGGAGATCACGGGATATATCTGAAAGGACCCTACTTCTACGAACCCGCCATAAGGGTCCCGCTCATCATATCGGCCCCGAGCATGATCGAGGGTGGTCGACGCTCAACCGCACTCGTCGAGCTGGTCGACATCGCTCCCACGATCCTGGATATGTGCGGGCTGAGGAGGGACCCCGGCATGCAGGGGCAGTCGCTGTGGCCTATGTTGAACGGAGAGGCACCTCTGGATCGGCATCGCGAGGACATCTACTGTGAGTTCTACGGATCGAACTTCCGTTACGATCCTCCCGCTCATACCACCATGGTGCGCACAGAGCGATATAAGCTCACCGTCGCACACGGCCAGAATACCGGCGAGCTTTACGATCTGTATGCCGATCCCAATGAGACGAAAAACCTGTGGGACGACCCTTCCTACGTCGGGGTAAAGGTCGAGATGCTCATACGCCTTGCCGATCGGATGGCTTGGACCGCCGATCCGCTTCCACAGAGGGAGGCTATGTGGTAACGATATCGAACAACCATTTCCTCAAAAATCGCAGCCCGGTTTCGATCCGAACCTCATGTCCTCCCTCATGTAGATCCAGCTCGATCCGGTCCCCTATGTTCAGCCGGTCATAGTGAGCTCTCGCCTCCTCGAACTCCTCGATTATCTGTTCCCACCAGGCGATTCGATCCCTCTTGCCCGCCTGGATGAGAAGCGGTCGAGGACATATCAGGCTGATGAGATCGGCATCTGAGAACTCCACCAACCATCCCCTAAAGAAGGCGTGTTCCTCTCTTGTCTCCAGAAAGCAGCTATATCTTGGGTCGGGCACGGCCATTTTGTTCCTCCTATGGTTGAACCACGCCGCCACCACTCCCACCTTAATCCTTGGCTCAAGCGGCATCCAGAACATGGTGGCCATTCCCCCTAAGCTCAACCCCCACATACCGATCCGATCGGGATCTATCCTCTCGTCCTTCAGAACCTCCCCGAGAAGGCACTGCAATCTAACCAGCTCTATTCCCGGCAGAGTGGTGTCTGCTAGTCTCGCTAACCTTTCGATGCGGTTACGCTTCTCGACATCTCTCAGGTTGAACGGGGCAAGCACGGCGAATCCGGATGCCACCAGCTCTCGGCCATATCTATGGTAAGCGCCCCCCGGATCGTTCAATCCGAACACCCTCTCCGGGGTGCTGCCTATGCCGTGTTGGGCGATGACCAGTGGCACCGAACCTTCTATCTCCTTTGGGATAACCAACACCCCTTCCGCCCTTATCGGTCCCAAAGGCAAGCTCAGCCACTCACCCTCCAGATCGGACAGCGGCTCATGGGGATATCTCTCAAGATGACCGGTCGGTTTCAAAGGCGGTGGGTTGAGAACTTTGCGCCACCGTTCACGGTTAGGGGCGACGCTCTCCAAAAACGCCTCGACGCTCTCATAACGGCGTGACCATAGCTTACGGGCGCGCGCAGGATATTCGTCCACAAGCCAGCTCTGTAGCCATGATTCTAAATCTTCACGGTATCGCTCGTTGCGTTGAGCGAGATAATCCTCAAGCTTATTATTGGTTTCCATCGTTCCCTCCTTCCAAATCGGTTCATAAAGGTTCTGTTCGAAGATTATAATCGATCCATCGGTGATATACAACATAAGCTTCTTCCTGCTTGTCTGTTTTCCTGCTTTATAGCTCAAACTGGGGATGAACCAGGAGGCACTTTATAGCTGGCCCCTTTGAGGAGATCTTGATATAATAAAGATTATCAAAACTCCATCAGAGGTAATGGTTTGAGATGAAGATTCTGCTTTCCGGAAATGAATCGATCGCCCGTGGTGCGTATGAGGCCGGAGTAACGGTCGCGGCCGGGTATCCGGGAACACCCAGCACTGAAATCCTCGAAAACCTTGTTAAATATAAGGATTCGGGGATCTACTGCGAATGGGCGCCGAACGAGAAGGTAGCGCTGGAGATGGCCGCCGGGGCGGCGATGGCTGGCGCCAGAGCCATGGCCACGATGAAACACGTCGGCCTGAACGTGGCGGCAGATCCGTTCATGACCCTGGCATACACGGGGATTAAGGGCGGTCTGCTGGTCGTCGTGGCCGATGACCCCGGCATGTATTCATCACAGAACGAACAGGATTCCCGAAACTACGCCCGCTTTGCCAAAGTCCCCCTCTTGGAACCCTCGGACAGCCAGGAGGCCAAGGAGTTCGTCAAACTGGGGTTGGAGATCTCAGAGAGGTTCGATATACCCGTCATCCTACGCAGCTCCACCCGTATCTCCCACTCGAAAAGCGTGGTTACATTGGGGAGGCGGGAGGAGAGAAAGGTGGAGATCGCTTTCGAGAAGAACCCACAGAAATACGTGACCGTCCCCATCTATGCCCGAAGGATGAGGGTCAGGCTGGATGAGAAATTCAAAAGGCTTTCCCAGTTCGTCAATACCGTCGAGTGCAACAGGATCATCGAAGGGAGCGACAAGCTGGGTATAATCACCAGCGGCGTCGCCTATCAGTACGTGGCCGAGATATTCCCTGACGCGTCGATACTCAAGCTCGGTATGAGCTTCCCCTTCCCCGATAAGCTCATCCTCGATTTCGCCTCCAGGGTTGAAAAGGTGCTCGTCATCGAGGAGCTGGACGATTTCCTCGAGGAGCACGTCAAAGCTCTGGGGATAAAGGCGATAGGGAAGGAGTTAGTTCCGAGGATCGGCGAATTGAATCCCGATATACTCGAATCGGTTAGGGCGAAGCTCGAAGGGCGTGAGGCCGAGGTTCAAAGCAGATCGGAGGAGTTCGATCTTCCTCCCCGTCCGCCGGTCATGTGTCCGGGATGTCCTCATAGGGGAGTTTTCTATGCCTTGAGACGGTTTAAACCTGTGGTGGTGGGTGATATCGGCTGTTACAGTTTGGCCGTCTTCCCTCCGCTGGAGATGCTGGACACCATAATCTGCATGGGGGCAGGCATATCGGCGGCACACGGTATGGACAAGGCGGGAGCCAAGGGGAACATCGTCGGGGTGTTGGGAGATTCAACCTTCTTCCACTCAGGGATCACCGGCCTCCTGGATATCGCCTATAACAAGGGAAAATCCACGATAATCGTGCTGGATAACAGAACGACGGCTATGACCGGCCATCAGGTGCATCCCGGCACAGGTGAGACGCTCATGGGCGAGAAAACTCAGGAGGTCTTGGTCGAGGATATAGCCCGCGCACTCGGCATAAGGAGGATCAGGACGATCGATCCGTATGACCTTAAGGAGACGGAAAGGATCCTGGGAGAAGAGATCAACTCGGATGAGGCATCCGTGGTGGTTTCACGGAGAACATGTGCCCTCTTATGCCGTGACCAGTGGGAGGAGCCATACCGGATCGATCCGGAACTATGTCGGATGTGCCGTAGGTGCCTTAACCTGGGATGCCCAGCTATAGAGCTGACGCCTGATGGCAATTCCATCAGGATAAACGAGCTTTTGTGTATTGGTTGTGGAATGTGCGAACAGGTATGTCCCTTTAAGGCGATCGTGAGGGAGGAATAAGATGATGACAAGAAACCTGATCCTGTGCGGTGTAGGTGGACAGGGGATACTGCTGGCCAGCACCG
>CAZHVH010000171.1:0-7220 GCA_964535855.1 uncultured bacterium | reverse complement strand
GGATCTCAGGCCGCTCATCGTTCCTTCTCGGCCTTTAGCTTCAGCTCGTATAGCTTGTTGAGAGCTTGGATGGGGGTCATATTGTTCAGATCCAGCTTCTTAAGCTCCTCTATGATCTCGTTCGGCTGAGGTGTAAAGAGCAGAAGCTGGAGGGAATCGTCTCTAAAGGAAGGCCTTGATCGCCTTTTGATCCTCGGTCGAGATGCCACGGCGGGTTTGTCTCCCCCTTCAACGCTTATGTTATGGCTTTCCAGGATCTCCAGTATTTCGTTGGCCCTCCCGATCACCTCCATCGGCAGACCCGCCAGTTTAGCCACGTGTATCCCGTAGCTCTTATCAGTTGCCCCCTCCACGACCTTCCTCAGGAAGACCACCCTCTCGCCATCATCGTGAACGGCGACGTTGTAGTTTTTGACGTTCTTGTAGGTCCCGGCCAGCTCGGTCAGCTCATGATAATGCGTGGCGAACAGGGTTTTCGCGCCGATGTGCTGCAGAATGTATTCGGCGACCGCCCAGGCGATGCTTATCCCGTCGAAAGTGCTTGTGCCCCGTCCTATCTCGTCGAGTATTATCAGGCTTTTCCGCGTGGCGTTATTGAGGATGTTGGCCGTCTCGTTCATCTCCACCAGAAAGGTGCTCTGGCCCGTCACGAGGCTGTCAGAGGCGCCGACGCGGGTGAAGATCCTATCCACCACGCCTATTTTAGCCGCCGACGCGGGAACGAAAGATCCGATCTGCGCCATCAGACAGATCAGCGCGGTTTGTCTGAGGAAGGTCGAGTTATGATTGATAAACCCGTTCGCCACAAACGCATGACCATCGGGAACACTCAGGTCATATACCTCGTTGTATCCCTCGCCGATCTCTTTGACCTCGAGATAAAGATAATTGTTATCAGCGATTTCAGCAAGCTCCCTACATTCCACCCCATTGTTTCTGCAATAGGATATTAGCTCATTGAGCTTCCTATAGGAGATATTGGAGGAATTCGGTATGTAGGTGTAGAAGATGCTATTTATCGACTTCACCGATTTGAGAGGAACGGGTTTATCTTTACACTTCACAATTCTACGGTGGAGGGATTTGAGGTTAGCCTCCAGATAGGGAATACTCAATTTCGGATGTCTGATCTCTGAGGCTAAGGACGCTCTTGATCTCTTCCTTGGTGATCGGAACCCGATCTCCTTATGGAACAGAATAGCGTTTTCACCCATTATGCAGAGCCTGTAATAAGGGCAACCCTTTACCTTTTTCTCAATCAGCGAGCCTACAATCCCCATATTTAGAAGCAATATCTGCACCTGACGGAGCAATTTCTTGGATTTACTCGAGATCTCAATATTCCCGTAACGTCTATCGGCATGCCCGTCGGCGTCGAAAAGGCCCTGCAGGAAATTCACGACGATATGACGAGGCGCTTTAAGGATCGTGTGTGGGATCTCTTTGGAAGCGGCATTCCAGTATCCAAGACCTAAGTCGTAGAGGTATCTTCTTATCTGCTTGCTGGTAGCTGCGAGGTCAACCCTGTTCGGTTTAACATAAAGCTCATATCCGAACTGCTCTTTAAAGATCCTGCGAACCTCCTCGAACAGGAACGGATCTCCCGCCGAAACCGCTATCGAGTTTTCATAGGTCAGAGTTCCATCCCCGACGAGCAATCCCATCAGATAGGCCAGGTCCTCGTTCAGCTTTTCCGGCAGGTTGTATTTCTTACATCTTTTAAGCTCACCGGCGCCGGTTTTCACGTCCAGTTTCTCACCCCAGATCTCCATCTTTCGGGGAATCGCCAGCATATCACCCTGTTTTATCTCATCCAGACGTTTCCACCCTTCGCTTCCATCGGGATTGCGCGCCCAAAGACGGTGCTCGGGAGTTCCCTCTATCTCAAATCCGAAGCGCGTTCGTATGCGAATCGTTTTGGCAAAACCGCCATAGTAGAATTGATCGGCTGTCTTCTCGGACTTTCCGTCCGTGACGATCACGCTGCACGGTGCAAATGTATCCGGGTTCATCGGACACGGCTGAAGCTCTCTGATTTCGAGAAGGCCCTCCGATGTGAAGACCATGGTATCGCCTGTCACGCATTTTCCCGACATGTTGGGCCCTGTGATTATGCACATCTGTCTGTCGGAGCAGTTCAGGTAGGTGTCGTTCGGGACGAATCCCTCGCGCGTGAAGAGCCTCTCCACGACGGGATGTCTCCCGTCTCGAATGATCACCTCGTCGCCCTCATCCACCTGAGGCCTTGCATAGTTATTCTTGGCGGCGATGTGGGCAAAATTAGCCAGGACGTCCAGCATGGCTATGGCGGCGGCAATCCTCTGAATCACCTCCGTCATCTCAGCCACCTTGCTCCTCACCTCGCAGAAGAGCTCATATTCGAGGTCATTTATCCGATCCTGAGCGTTTAGGATCTTAGCCTCCTGCTCCTTCAGATCGGGTGTGATGAACCTCTCGGCGTTAACAAGGGTCTGTTTTCGTATGTAATCCTCCGGAACGAGATGCAGGTTCGGCTTTGTCACCTCGATGTAGTATCCGAAAACCTTGTTGTATCCTATCCTCAGCGATGAGATCCCCGTTCGCTCCCTCTCCTTTTGTTGTAGGCCGGCTATCCATCCCTTGACGTCTCTGACGATCGCCCTCAGCTCGTCCAGCTCCGAGTTGTATCCGTCCTTGATGATCCCCCCTTCACGGATGGTGATGGGCGGGTCCTCATGTATGGCCCTATCGATCAGATCAACAACATCACTTACGTCCTCGAGCTGATCCCGAATTGTCTGTAGGAGCGATGAGCTGAGACCGCCGAGCTTTTCCCTGATCTGAGGCACCAGCTTAAGCGAATTCCGAAGGGCCAGAAGATCCCTGGCGTTTGCCGAGCCGAGACCCACTTTAGCGATCAATCTCTCGATATCCCTCATCTCCCTCAACAGCTCTCTCAGTTCGTCGCGCAGGATGAGGTTCTCGAAGAGCTCTTGAACGGCGTCAAGCCTTGCATTGATCTCATCGACCCTCAAAAGCGGTCTGAGGATCATCTGGCGTAGTTTCCTCCCGCCCATGGGGGTGACGGTCTCATCCAGGACCTCTATCAACGTCCCCTTGGTCGATCCGTCACGGATGGAGCGGATGAGCTCCAAGTTCCTCTGCGTCTCGGTGTCCAGGATCATGAACTCCTCAAGCGAGTAGGTCTTGAGCGAGAGGATGTGCTGTAGCTGCTGTTTCTGCGTCTCTCTGAGATATTGAATCAGCGCCCCGGCCGCAGATATAGCGGCGGATTTTCCCTCACATCCGAACCCCTCCAGCGAGAGGACATCAAAATGGCTCAAGAGCTCCGATCGGGCCGTATCCACATCGAACTGCCACGAGGGAAGCGGGTTTACAACCGGTGATGTCTCAGCTCTTACCCTTTCAATCGCCTCATCCTCGAATCCCTCGGGTATGAGGAGCTCTGAGGGGTTGAGTCGGGTTATCTCGGAGATAAGCTTATCCTCATCTTCCAGCTCCGTGACGTGGAACTCGCCTGTGGAGAGATCCACATGCGCCAACCCGTAGATCTCTCCCACTCTGCATAACGCGACGAGATAATTGTTCTCCTTATGCTCCAACGCCTCCGGCTCGAAGATCGTGCCAGGGGTCACTATCCTGACGACCTCGCGTTTGACCACCCCTTTGGCCTTTTTGGGGTCCTCCACCTGCTCGCAGATCGCCACCTTATAACCCGCCTTGACCATCTTATAGAGATACGATTCGACGGCGTGATGGGGGACGCCCGCAAGCGGTACAGGCTTGCCGTTATCGTCCTTATCGCGCGATGTCAGGGCGATTCCCAGCACGCGCGAGGCGATCTTGGCGTCCTCGTAGAAGGTCTCGTAGAAATCCCCGACCCTGTAAAACAGGATAGCGTCCGGGTATTGGCTCTTTATCCGTTTGTACTGCTCCATCAGCGTCAGCTTTTTCGCCATCTATAACACCCTCAACCCGTGCCTCTCAACGAAATCCCTAAAGTCGCTTTTCTCCAGCGCTATGACATCCACATCTCTGTTTAAGACCCTTTCAAGCTCACATCCCAGCTCCCACGCATCCCCTTTGAATCCCTTAACCGCCACGTCGATATCCGAAAATTCGTAAAACTTTCCCTCGCGCAGTAGGGATCCTATAAGGTAGACCGCCTCCACATCTACGCCTTGGAAATATCCTTTGAGGGCGGCTATCGTTCCCCTCAAGGTCTCCTTCCTGAGGTTCTCCCTCAGGAGGAAATCCTTCTCCTTTCTATGTCGTATAAGCTGCCTTCCCAGCTCAAATTTCCCTCTCCTCATAGCTCAGATCCTTTACGAATTCAAGAAAGCGATTTAAGTCCTCGCGGAGAACCTCGAAGTCTTCCCTAAACATCTTCTGAAGCTTTTCTATCTCCTCCCTATCCAGCTCATAGTCATAGGCATGTCTGATAAAATGTCTGAACCTCCTCAATCTGTCAAGGAATCGGAACGCTCTTTCGTCAATAACGGCCATTCGTATCTCAGGAACTTCGGTGTTCATCCTGACCAAAAGCTCGCGGTGAAACCTGGTAGGGTCTTCGACCCTATTTTCAAACACTCTGGCTATCTCCTTGAAGAGGTCCTCCAGGGCCGTGTAGAATTGCTGGGCCTTTAATGCGAAGACATAGAGATTCTCGTATTTCGCCAGATCGAGCTCAGCGACATCACCGTAGAGCCTTTCCAGTATCTCAAGTTGTCTGGAGAAGAAGCCCTCCAAGAGCTTCAGATCCTCGAGTTTCACACCTTACCCCTTGGCATCTACACATTGAAGTATAGCAAAGCGGGGTTATCAGGTCAACTCTAAATCTGTCCTCTCAGCTTGGCGCCGACCCTTTCCTCAAGGGTTCTCAGAAGCCTTCTCAGCTCCTCGTCCACCTCCTGATCGGTCAATGTCCTTTCAGGTGAGACGAAATCTATGGTATAGGCCAAGCTTTTGAGGCCCTCCGGTATCCTATCCCCTTCATACAGGTCGAAGAGCCTGACGGAGCTAATGAGTGGGCTGAAAGAGCGTATGATCTCGGTGACCTCCTCGGAAGGCAGATCGCTGCGCACGAGAAGCGCTATATCCCTGGTGAGCTTTGGGTACTGAGGGATAGGGGTGAACCTACGGGACAGATCCGAAACCTCGCACAGCAGATCGAAGTCAAGTTCAAACAGGTACACCCTCTGCGGTATATCCCATCGTTCAAGCACATCCGGATGAACCTCGCCTAAGATCCCCACTTTCTCCCCGCCGACGATCAGATCTGCCGATCTTCCGGGATGCAGGAATGGCTCTTCGGATCTGATGAACTTCGCCTCCTTTACGCCGAAACCGTCCAACAGTTCCTCGACGATCCCCTTCAGATCGAAGAAGTCGGGCTCTCGTTCAGGATCGCACCATGTCCCGGCGGACATAGTGCCGCTCAACACCCCGCCCAGCATCTCTCTCTCCAGGGGCAGTTCCTCCGGATGATCGGGTTTGGGCCAGAAGGTTCGAGCCAGCTCGAAGAGCTTGACCTGTCTGACCTGATGTCTGATGTTCCACGAGACGTTCTCCAACAGGCTGGGCACGAGGGTTGTGCGCATAACGGACTGCTCCCTGCTGAGCGGGTTACGGAGCTTCACCGTCCTTCTGCGAGGATCGTCCTCTGGAAGGAGGATCATATCGAACCAACCCGGATCGTAAAAGGAGTAATTCACGGCCTCGCTCAATCCGGAGCCCAGCATGACCTTTCGGGCTATATTCCGCAACCTCTCCCTCAGGTTCGGTTCGGCCTCCGGGACCTCCCCAAACGGCATGAAGGTGGGTATTTTGTCGTATCCGTAGATCCTGGCCACCTCCTCCACCAGATCGACCTCCCGTTCTATGTCCGGCCTGAAGCTGGGCGCCTCCACGCTGATCGTCCCGTCCGGTTCCCTAAGGGTCTTGAATTTAAGCCTCCGGAATATATCCTCCATCTCCTCGGTCGATATCTCCGTGCCGAGCAGATAGTTGCATCTCTGAGGTCTGAATTTGATGTGGAACCGTGTTCTCTTTTTGGGATATGCGTCCGCCATCCCGCGGCATATCGTCCCGCCGGCGATCTCCGCCATCAGTTGAGCCGCTCTCGCCGATGCGGTCACCAGCCCTTCGATATCCGTGCCCCTCTCGAATCTATGTGATGCCTCGGTATGCATGCCGAGCGCCTTAGAGGTTTTGCGTATGCTGACAGGGTTGAAATATGCGCTTTCGAGCAACACCTCTGTGGTCCGATCGGTCACCTCGCTATCCTCTCCGCCCATGATCCCGGCAAGGGCCACGGGTTTCCGGGCATCGGCTATGACGAGCATATCCGACCTGAGCTTTCTGAGCTCCCCGTCCAGTGTGACCAGCTCCTCGCCATCTCTTGCCCTACGGACGACGATCCTGTTTTCCTCCAGCTTTCTATAATCGAAGGCATGTAACGGATGGCCGAGCTCCATGAGGACGTAGTTGGTGATATCCACGACGTTGTTTATGGGCCTTAAGCCCACGGCGTTAAGCCTCCATCTCATCCACCAGGGCGAGGGGGCTATCTTGACGTCCAGGATCACCCTGGCGGTATATCTGGGACATAGATCGGGATCCTCGATGAGAACGGAGGTTACCTCCTCCACAGGCGGCCCCTGTTCGATGAGGTTTATCTCTATGGGACGAAGCGGGTTTCCGGTGATGGCTGAGATCTCGCGGGCGATCCCATATACGCTGAGACAATCCGGCCTGTTGGGGGTGAGATCGAACTCAATCACCACCGTAGGCAGGTTCAGCGCCTCGTTCAACCTCATTCCGACGGGGAATCCCTCAGGAAGCTCCATCAATCCTGAGGCATCCTCCGATAACCCCAGCTCCCTTTCGGAGCAGAGCATGCCGTACGATTCCACTCCTCTGATTTTCGCCACCTTGAGCGTCATGCCGATCGGGAGATTAGAGCCGATCAGTGCCATCGGGGCGAGCATTCCCTCCCTGACGTTCGGCGCGCCACAGACCACCTGAAGTTTTTGTGCTCCCACATCCACATGACAGATCTTTAATTTGTCGGCGTTGGGATGCCTTTCGACTGAGATCACCTTTCCGACGACGACCCTATCGTCTATCCCCTCGCCGATTCTCTTTATAGCATCGACCTCAAGCCCGGCCATGGTAAGCCTATCGGCCAGCTCCTCAGGTGTGAGGTCGAAATCCACGAA
>CAZHVH010000170.1:0-7232 GCA_964535855.1 uncultured bacterium | reverse complement strand
ATGGGCGAATCGAGCATGTATGTGGGGAAGAACTTCTGGCCGTGGGTCAGGCCGTTGGCGATATGGGGCGGATTCTTTCTCGTGCTGGTCTTCATGTTGCTCTGCCTTAACGTGATCATCCGCAAGAGATGGACAGAGCAGGAGAAGTTGGCCTATCCCATAATTCAGCTTCCGCTGGGCATGACGCATGAGGGAGGGTCGACGCTTTTCAAGAATAAGGTCATGTGGGCGGGATTCGCCCTCGCGGCCGCCATAGACATCATCAACGGCCTGAATTACATCTATCCCTCCATACCCAGGATAAAATATATCAAGCTCACCAACATCGGATATGTCTTCACCGATAAACCCTGGGATGCATTGAGGTGGACGAGGATATCCATGTATCCTTTCGCCATAGGGCTGGCCTTCTTCCTGCCGTTGGATCTCTCCTTTTCGTGTTGGTTCTTTTTCGTCTTCAGGATGATGGAACAGGTCTTCGGTAGAGCCTTTGGATTGAGGGGGTTTCCGTATTTCAGCGAGCAGGCCTCAGGGGCGTGGTTCGCCCTGGCCTTTGTGGCGGCATGGACGCTCAGAAGGCACCTCATAGAGGTTTTCAAAAAGGCGGTTGGTTTGCCAACGGAGATAGATGATTCGAACGAGCCTATACCGTATCGATGGGCCGTCTTTGGCTTTTTCCTATCGGCCGGATTTCTGCTTTGGTTTCTGTATGTGGCAGGCTCTCAGCTCTGGGTGGCAATGGTCTTCCTGGCGATATATACCCTCGTAGCCTTCGCCATAACCCGTGTTAGAGCAGAGCTGGGCACGCCCCATGAGATCTCGGCATATGACCGATTTGTCAATCCGCTTTACATAATGAGCTATATGATCGGCACCAAGAACATGTCCCCGGCAAGTCAGACGGTCATGTCGATGTTAAACTGGTTCAATCGAGGCTTTCGTAACCATCCGATGCCCAATCAGCTTGAGGCGTTCAAGATGGCCGAAAACTCGCGGATGAGCAATAAAGGGCTTCTGGTGGCGATGCTGGTGGCCATTGTGGTGAGCCTTCTTTCGGTATACTGGGCCAATCTGGACGTGGACTACCGTGAGGGCGCGGTCGCCAAGGCGGTCGGGTTTAAGGATTGGGTTGGGTGGGAGGCGTTTAACAGATTGCAGAGATGGCTTCAGTTCCCTTCTGATCCGGATAAGACGAAGTTATCATATATGGGAGGCGGATTGATCTTCACCCTCATCCTCATGGCTATGCGCATGCGTTTCGTGTGGTGGCCCTTCCATCCGGCGGGATATGCCCTCGCCATAAGCTATGCCATGGATTATTTCTGGTTCGCCTTCTTCGTCAGTTGGCTGATCAAATTCATCCTCCTCAGAATGGGCGGATTGAAGACACATCGAAAAGCTGCCCCGTTCTTCCTGGGACTGATCCTCGGCGACTACGTCCTAGGAAGCATATGGGCGATACTGGGCCCGGCCTTCGGGTTCAGAAATTACAAGATTTTCATCTGAAGGAGATGACCCTGTTAGCCCGATTTATCCTATTGTGTGTCGCCCTCATCTGGGGCTGGACCTTCGTATTGGTGAAGGAAAGCCTCGCGGAGATAGGCACGTTCGCCTTTCTGTTCTATCGATTTGCCCTTGCCCTTCTGCTTCTGCTCCTCCTATTCAGGCCGCGCCTGAGACATGCCGCTTCCCTTTGGGTTAAGGGAGCGTTGATAGGTCTAGCGCTCTTTTCGGGATACTGGTTTCAAACTCTGGGGCTCAACTATACCACGGCTACGAACAGCGCTTTTATCACGGGCCTTTCGGTGGTGCTCGTTCCCATGCTGGGTTCCTTGCTTTTTCGGAGGCGAGCGCGAAAAGCCACCTGGTTCGGCTCCCTCATATCGATAGCCGGCCTTGCTCTTCTCGTATTCGGATCGGGGAAGGCAGGGAGGTTCTCGCTGAACGCCGGCGATCTTCTTACCATGTTCTGCGCCATCTCCTTCGCCATGCATATCCTCCTCATTGACCGCTACACACGTCCGACCAACTACGTTCCTATTTTAATCACACAGATAGGGGTAGTGATGATCTTAAGCGGTTTGGGAATGGTGGCTTTCGAGGGATTGGAATATCCGAGGACATGGTCGGTGTATAAAGGATTGTTTATCACGGGTTTCTTCGCCACAGCATTGGCATTTTGGGCTCAGAACAGGTTTCAACCTCTTATCTCCGCCGGGCATACGGCGATCATATTCGCCAGCGAGCCGGTTTTCGCTGCCATGTTCGGCTATCTGTTCCTGGGCGAGCACCTCACGGCTCGCCAATGGCTGGGAGCTGCCCTTATCCTGTCGGCCATGCTCATAGCTCAGCTCCCCTCCGCCCGAAAGGCATCCAGGCGGAAGGATCACACTACTTGAGGGCGCGATATGGCAAGGGCTTTCACGATCATCACCGTTATAATGGTTCTACTCGCCATAGCCTCCCTCCTCGTGGATGTCGGCGGATTCAGCCTTTCGCCGAGGTTCTCGAAGGTCATGAATTTAATTTACGTCATAGTGGTCCTCTATTTCGTAATCGAAACCTTCCTCCGGCTTATCCTGGCGGCCAATAAGATCAGACATCTCAGATCGAACTGGATCAGCTTCATGCTTATATTCATCTTGGCGATGCAGATCGGGTTTCTGAAGTTCTTCGGGACCACGCCAGGGTTTCTCAGTATACTCGCGAGGTTCAACGTCCGATCGATAGCCGTTCTATACTTTTCGGTCATAAAGAGCTACATGTTGCTCCATCTTCTGGTACAGGGGGTGATGGGAAGCTATAGGATCGCTTCTCTTCCTCTGAAACCTGCCCAGACCGTTATGCTCAGCTTCTTCTCGGTGATCCTCATAGGCACCTTTTTCCTGATGACACCGCGCGCAACCTATCCGGATAACAGGATATCGATCGTTGACGCCTTTTTCACCGCCACCTCTGCCACATGCGTCACGGGGCTCATCGTCCGCGATACGGGAACGGGTTTCACCCCGTTCGGCCAGATCGTCATACTCATACTGATCCAGATAGGCGGATTGGGGTTGATGACGATGACGTCCTTTTTCGCTCTGATACTCGGAAGGGGCATGGGGATACGTGAGACGGTGTTGATGAGCGATGTCCTCAACACGAGGACGCTGAGCCGTATCACACATCTCATCGTTTCGATATTGATATTGACCTTCATCTTCGAGGCTTCCGGGGCAGCTCTGCTTTACCTGAGCTGGTATCGGATGGGAGTCCTTGGGGGGATGTGGAGAAGGATCTACTACGCCGTCTTTCACTCCGTCTCGGCCTTCTGTAACGCCGGTTTCTCCCTCTTCTCGGACAGCATGATGGGTTTCAGGAGTTCGATCCCGATCAACCTGATCATGACCACACTTATCATCTCAGGCGGACTCGGGTTCACGGTTTTAACGCTGATGCTGAGATCGGTTTTCCTCGAATGGCCGCTGAGGAGAAGGATCAAACTCACGCTTCAGGCCAAGCTCGTCCTATCGGTGACCGGCCTGTTGATAGCATTGGGTTTCATCGGGATATTGACCGTTGAGTGGGGTCAGGAGTTCGACGGATGGGAGTTAAAGGATAAACTGCTGGCAGCATACTTCCAATCCGTCACGGCCAGAACGGCCGGTTTCAACACCGTAAAGATCGCCGCCCTTTCGAACGCCTCTCTCTTCCTTCTCCTCTGCCTGATGTTCATCGGCGCCTCGCCGGGCGGGACGGGAGGCGGCGTGAAGACCAGCACCTTCGCCATAGCGATCGGCTTCCTGATAGCCAATCTGCGGGGCAGGAGATCGGTCGAGATGTTCGGGAGGAAGATACCGGGAGAGGTTACAAGCAAGGCCTTCTCGATATTGATAATCTCGATCCTCCTGATCGCCCTCAACGGATTTCTGCTTCTGTGGGTGGAGAGAGGACATAAACCTCTGGAGGTGATATTCGAGCTCTTCTCGGCCTTCGGAACGGTGGGTCTTTCGATGGGGATCACGCCGCATCTGTCAACCCTGGGCAAGGTGATCATCATGGTGACCATGTTTGCAGGGAGGATAGGACCGCTAACCCTCGCGCTTGCCCTCGGCGAGAGACGCAAGGGAGGGGAATTCGAGTATCCGGGCGAGGAGGTTATGGTCGGCTGAAAGGCCTCATCGCTGAAGATCCCTCAGATGTTGCCGCGCTTCATCGGCCCATCTCTCAGGCGGATTTAACTTCAGGAACCTCTTAAATCTGTCTATGGCCAACTGCTTCTTGCCGACATATTCATACAGAAGGGCGAGGTTGAAGTTGGCCGTCAGATCGTCCGGTTTGACCTGAAGGGCTCTTTCGAACATATCGATGGCAGCCATCGTCTTGCCCATGTTGTAGAGCGTATTGGCGTAGTTTATCATCGCCGTCACGTCATTCGGCCTGAGCTCCAAGGCCCTCTTCAGGTGTTTTTCGGCAGAGGCGAAATCCATCACATACTGCCTGTAAAGGTCTCCCAGCCTCCTATGGGCCTCGGCGTTTTCACCGTCCACCTTCACCTCGGCTTCATAGTAGGATATCGCCTTCTTGTAGTTCTTATGGTGCTCCTCGGCGATTATCCCGAGCATGAGGTTAGCGCCTTTGTATTTGGGATCGATCTTTAACGTCTTTATGAACTCCGGCTCGGCTTTGAGCGGCATGTCCATATCCATATAGGTCATTGCGAGATAGTAATGGGCATCGGCGTTATCCTTTTGGAGCTTTATCACCTGCTTGAGATCCTCGGCTATGAGCTCGTTGCGGTAAAGCTTGCCGCCGATCTGCTTGAAATGACGGGCCATAAGCGCCCTGTAAAAATAGGGACGGGGATCGTTCAAATTGAGCTGAATCGCCTTCATATACTCCTCCATCGCCCTGACGGCGTATCTGTCGTAGTCCTGAACCGATCTTGCGAGCCTGTCCAGGGCGCGGGCGTAGCGGAAATGCCACTCCTGGACGTCAGGGTTATACCTGGTGGCCAGCTCATAGTGCTCTGTCGCCTTTTCAAGCTCCCCCTTCCCATCGAGAAGCAATGCGAGCTGATACTGCTCATCGGGATATCGAGGCTCGATCTCCAGCCCTTTTGAGAAGGAGCTTATGGCCTCATCCTTAAGACCCTTATCCAGATATAGCCACCCCAGCCTCAAAAACGGATCGCTCTTGGAGGAATCTATCCCGATGGCCAGCTTATACTCATCGATCGCCTTTTCCCTATCGCCCATCTCCTCGTATACGTGGCCCAACAGGCGATGTCCTTCGTAGCTTTTGGGATCGAGCTCCACCGTCTTAAGCAGATGTTCAAGCGCCTTTTTCCCTTCTCCTATCTCCCTGTATGCCATACCCGCTTTGAGATGAGCCTCGGGGTTATCGGGAGAGATCTCCAGAAGCCTCGTGAGGTATTCGATCGCCTTGGAGAACTCCTTCCGTCTCAGATAGATGTCCGAGATGCGCATGAGCGACTCGACGTTTCGCGGATCGATCTCCAGAACCTTGAGGTATTCCGGTATGGCCTTTTCGCTCTCGCCCAGCTCATCCAGGCATTTCGCCTTGAGCAGGTGTCCGTCGACGCTATCGGGTTGGATCAGAAGGAATTTTTCAACCGGGGTGAGGGCATCGGAGAATTTTTCGGCCTCGAACAGTTTACGCGCCTGATCGAGGAATATCCCCTTCAGATCAGGCTTCAGCTTGATGGCCGTTAGATATTGCGATCTGGCCCTGTTCTGATCTCCCTTTTCAAAGTATAGATCGCCGAGCTCCATGTGGACGTCCGGAAGGTTCGGATCGATCTTGAGAGCCTCCTCATAATGAGCTACAGCCTGATCGACGTTGCCCTCCTTCCTCTCGAGACGGGCGTATCTGAGATGGGCGGACGCATCACGGGGATCCATCGCCAATTGTTTATCCAGGGCAACCCTGGCCTCATCGGCCGAGAGCTCGCCCGAGAAATACCTATCGGCGATTTTAAGGAAGTGATCCTTCAGCTTCGGGTCATGTTGTATCGCTTGCTTATAGTTCCTAACGGCCGTCTCGATCTCGCCTTGCCCGTAGTAGATATCCCCCAGAAACAGATAGGCGGGAGCGTGATCGGGTGCGATCTCCACCGCCTTCTTGAGGGCCTGAATGGCGTATCCCGTGTTGCCCTTATCCCGAAAGATCGAGGCGAGCTCCATCAGGGATTCCGGCGTATAGCCGCCGTGAAGGCTTCCCCGTTTATATAATTCCAGGGCCTTATCATCCTGGCCCATCCGGGCATAGACCTGGCCGAGTTTGAAATAGGCGTCCCTGAATTTCGGGTCGAATTTGATGGCGCTCTTCAGGCTCTTCTCGGCCCCAGTGTAATCCCCCTTCTCATATCGGATCAACCCGAGCTCGTAGTATGGAGGAGCCCATCTCTTCTTGATCTCTATGGCCTTCAGAAAAGCTCTCTCCGCTGAGGCGATATCGCCTTTACCCTTGAAGGCTCTTCCCATGCCGTAGTAAGCCGGATAGTATTTCCTATCTATCCTCAAGCACTCCTTGTACTCTCCGATCGCCCGCTGCCGGTCACCTTTTATCAGGGAATATCCGCCGAGCGTATAATGTGTCAGAGGGTCTTGGGGCATCAGCTCAACCGCCCTTTTGAGATGCTTCTCAGCCTCCCCAAATGCTTTCTCTCCCCCTTTAACCAGCAAGGCGTATCCAAGGGCGTATTGAAGCTCGCCGGAGTTGGGTTTCTCCTGGAGATCCCGTCTGTAAAGTGCGATCAGATCGTTCAGATGCCCTTTGGCCTTCCATTTGGCGACCAGACCTCTATGCAGGGCCAGGACGTTACGGGTGGCCTTCAGGACGGTCTGATAATCGCTCCGGAGATCCTTTTGCCACTCATCTTTTCCCCCGGCCGGGGCGATAATAGGCAGAATTAAAATGATAAGGATCGCTGATGTAACGATGGCCGCTTTGGATCTCATGCGCAACACCTCTGTAAGATTGGGCTTGAGGAAATTATACCTCGCGGATGAGGGACAAAACAAGGTCGCTCTTATTTCCTAGGGCTTTTCGATGATTTGGCATGATCAGGCGTGGTAGGGGCGCGCCCTTGTGCGTGCCCCCGAATCCGGCAGGCACGGGGCCTGCCACTACAGCGCCGGCGAAAAGCGTTGAAAACCCCTAAGATCTGAAAGATGAGATTGCAAATTATGGCAGTTTGTGATAAAATAAGGAAGTCAGATGAG
>CAZHVH010000169.1:2916-7265 GCA_964535855.1 uncultured bacterium | reverse complement strand
CCCTCACCTTCTTCGCCCTAGACGGAGCCGGCCGGCCGAAAGGCGAGGGACAAACCTCCTCTTCCTTCCGCCTCAGCCGTGAATATGGAACGGTATGGTATGTGGCGAGGGTGCATTAGGCGCTTCAGGAGCTACGCCGAAGGGGCATGCTACGGCTGCGGGTGATCATCTATCTCAGATCGCCCGATAGCCGATCGGTATTGGGGAAAGCGATGTAGGTGGGCATATGCCTGGAGGGATCTCCTGGGGACAGGCGTCCGGTTGACGTTCGGCTCCGATGCTCCGGTGGAGCCTCCGGCCCCGCTTTTCGGCCTCTACGCAGCGCTCACCCGACGGGATGAAAGAGGACAACCTCCAAAGGGCTGGTATCCGGAACAGTGTCTCACCCTGAGGGAGGCGCTTCAGGCGTACACCTATGGAGCAGCTTTTGCCGGCGGGATAGAGGATGAGATCGGGAAGTTGGAACGGGGGAAACAGGCCGATTTCGTCGTGCTTTCCGATGATCCCTTCTCCATCCCGCCGGAGGGAATCAAGGAGATTCGTATAAGGGCCACCTTCTTCGGCGGAGATATCCCTTAACAGCCTCAAGACCTGAAATTTGAGTTCGACCTACTTAACCGGTTTCACATCGGTCGCCCCCAGCTCGACCAAGTCGTGCAGCATGTAAGGGTAGAAGCAGGTCGCTTGGCTGAACGATTTGCCGAAACTGCTCACCCCTGACCCGTAGATGTTCCCCGCCACCGCCCTGATGAGCTTCTCCTTATGCCGATGTTCGGGATCGATCAGACACCCGTAGGCAAGGCCGTCCCCCACGAGGCAGATCGTCCAGGTAGACCCCTTATCCCAGTAGGCCGAGCACTGGGCGTAGATGAAGCCGTTGTCCTTCGGTATGTAACATTCCCTCCATAGGAAGTCGGAGCACCGGATGATGGCACGTTTGACGTCGTCCCGCGGCTGTTCCAGATCGTAGAGTTTCAGCCCGTGGAGCAGTATGCCGGTCATGAAGGGCTTGGCGCCCCAGTGGGGCGGGAAGTGGCCGTATCTGCGGCACTCGCCGATGTAATGTCCCCAAAGCCCCCTTTCGGGATGTTGCTTCCAGACCGACACGTCGGCCATAAGCTTAGCGGCGTTCAGATAAACGGGGTTCCCCGTGAACTGGTAGGCGCCCATCATCGAAAGCAGCCGCCAACCGCCGTCCCGCTCGCTGTTGAAGTCGAAGTTCGTAGCGGTGCGGGCTATTCGATCGGCGACTATGACCCCGTTCTCGTAATACCTCTCCTCGCCCGTCAACGCCCAGAGGACGAAATGTCCCCTGCACCACGTGTGTCCCCAGCCGCTTGCGCCCAGGTTGAACGATCCCATGCCCTTCCACTCCTTAGGGAAATATCCGCCGGTGTGGCCCGTGCTGTGCGCCCAGACCCTCCCAACCTCCCCGTGGTGGACTACATCGATATCCCCGTGATGCCAGGCCGCCTCGTCCGCTCTCCACAACATCTCCAAATTCCCCGTCCTCATGAAGTTTAGAGCCAGACACCAGGGGGTGTCGTACTCGCAGTTGCCCCAGTTCCATCTCCGCTCGCCGAACCAGTCGCCGTAGTTAATGAATCCGTATTCGCGTCCCTTCTCGCGCCGCTCCAGGAACCTCTTGAAGGCCTTATCCAGCGACTCCTCATATGCGTCGAACCATCCCTTACGCCGCGGATAGACCGGCCCGACGACGCCGCTTTCGCAATACCATTCGGGCGATGCCGCCGCGAAGAGCGGCCTTTGAACCCATTCCCCCTCGGCCTCCGCCTCGTCCCTCCCACTGGGGGCGTCGAAGTCGAGCCAAATCTCTGTCGTTAATCTCACCCCATGCCGAACCTTATACCGCCCCTCGTCGAACCAGAAGAAGAGCTTGGTCAGCAGGTCCTCGTTTTTACGCTCCTCGGCATATAGATCAGGGGAAAGCCCGGGGAGAAGTTCGATCCACAGCCCTTCTTGCTTCAGCTCCCATCCCTTCGGATAGAGCTGCGAGAAGTTCCGAACCGCCGCAAGCAGCCGGGCTTTGGAGGTTTCAAGCCATACATACCCCTTCGAGCGACTCCCCTCGATCCCGATAGGCTCTATCCTGTAATGGTCGTCGTGATCCTGAAGCAGTCTCACCGGCTTGCCGTCCAAAACTCCGCTCTCCTCTTCGCCGCCGAAATCATATCGGGCGCCCTTCAGGTCGATCGGTATATGTGCCGTTGCCGAGCCTATGAGGCTCATCTCCGGATCGGATATGTCGTTCTCGATCGAGAAGACAACCCGCATCCACGGCCCGTTCGCGTAGAAATGAAGCCTGCAGAGATATCCCATGAACCCCCGGCCGTCCTTCGACCTGAAGCTTCCCCTGACCCTGACGGTCAGCCTCACCGGCCCACTCTCCTCCACGACCATCTCCCCTGGGGGCGAAAAGGCTGTCGAGTAGACCTCCCCCTCCGAGTCGGTCAGCTCGAACCCCCCTTCCTCGCCGTCCGTTATGACCTCATCCTCCCCTAACATCCCATCGTCATCCCGGTCGATCCCGATCCTCGAGAAGGGCGCGAATCCCCTCTTGGACAGGGCGCAGATCAACCTCCCCGTCGAGATGACCAACTCCTCGCTCGTCTCCTTCACCTTGAAGGGGTTCGGGGCGGGGTGAGGATCGACGTTGAACTCCAGGGTATAACGCTCCTCCTCGCCGGCCTCGGTTTGCGCGAGGAAATCACAGAGCAGCCATTTGACCGCCCCGCTCCTCCAGTGGGAAAGCGTCCTGAACTGGGCTGGGACGGGCTGACCGCTCGGGTCGAGCAGCCGACATCGATCGGGGGAGATCAGGATCTTGTCGGGGAACGGCACGCCGGATCTGACCGGCCATCTCTCCCTCCCCTTGGAGCTCGGCTCACCGACCGTCAAAACCACCCTTCCCGGTTTGGGATCGAACTTCTCAGTAGTTCTCGTCGTATCGACCTCGATCGGCCTCGAGACGGCGGTCTGGGGCTTGTGAAACTCGGCGTAGGTCTCACGTGCCTCGATCGTAAACCTATACCGTTTCCCCCTTATCCGTCCCGGCAGCTCGATCCAGTGTAGCTGGACGGCCCCTCGTTCCTCTTCGATTCTTCCCTTCTCCCCCGATCTGTCGAGGCTCTCATACCGGACCACACATTCCGCCGGTCGGTTGGTCGTCCAGGTCAGGATGATCTCCTCCCCCTGTCCTTCAGGCGGGATGAAATAGGTCAGGTTTTCGACCTTCAGCCTCGGCGGCTCCGGTCTCTTACGGCACAGCGCCACGTCGCGAAACCTCACGGGCGCCGTCCCCTCGGACGGCTGGCCGATCTCGATCACATCCCCTTTATGCAGCCGGATCGGCCTGGAGGAGTAGAAGAGCAGCCGTGCGTTCCGGTTCGGGGTGCCGACGACCCTCCCGATCCGCTCGCCGTCCACCCTAACCTCCAGAACCTCCCAGGCGTCCGGCCTGTCGTAAAGGACCAGGACGAGGTAGTAGTTCCCCTCCACTGGCGATTTCCACAGCGCCTTCTCGCCTGGATCACCTCTCCCCTCGAAATCGTCGTTAGTGTGCTTTATCAGCCCGATCGCCTCAGCCTCCTTCTGAAGAAGCCTGACGGTCCCCTCGTCGTTCCACAGGCTGTAAAGCAGCTCATACCAGGCCGGGAGGATCTCGAACCCCTCGCGCCTCGGGAAGGGCGATTCGGGGGCTTTCCTGGAGGGATCGATCGGCGCCTCGACATATGTCCAGGCCGTGAAATCGCTGTCGGAGCTGGGATTAACCCGGTGGCTGAGCAGATAGATCCGGAATCGGGTTTGGCCCTCGACCGTGTTGAGCTTCAGATCGTCGCAGACGTATATCGCGTTCCCATGAATGATCTGCCTCACCGGTATCTCAGGGCTGAGCCTGACCCCGGGGTTGATTATCCTGGGCGAAGGTTTACCGTTTACGAAGCTATACATGATATCCGTCCCCTTGACGGATTCCTTGTCCCTTCGCCCGGTGGACGGGTCGTCGTCGGCGTCCACGTAGAGGTGGAAGACGTTTCCCTTGCCGACGTAGACGTCAGCGAACCCGATCTTGAAGAGATATCTGTTTCCGCCCACGTGGGTGAACCACACTTCGGTTATGTCGGGCGCCAGTTTGTGCTCCGAACTTATCGTCCCATCCCGATCACCTCGCCCGTCCTTCAGGACGAGGATCATGGGTTCGGGACGATGGGGATCGGTTCCCAGCCGTTTCTCTATCCCGTCCGGTATGCCGTCCCCGTCCAAATCGCCCTGAGCTGCGGACATAGCGATGAGCACTATCAAAACTGCCGTTAACATCCCTTCACTCC
>CAZHVH010000169.1:0-2816 GCA_964535855.1 uncultured bacterium | reverse complement strand
CCAAGGGTTTGAGTGCTTCATCCCATAAGGGCGTGATTCTTATCCCTTCAACCACCTGTCGAAGAAATCGAAGGCCTCACGTTACTATGGTGTGTCGGATGGTCTGGAGATGAACCGATTTTCGATGAACTCGGCCATCAATTTGCCCCTCTCCTCCACGTCAAGCACGTCCGTCATCTGGAACTTCACGAAGTATCCCCTACCGCCTCTGGGTCGGAACATCACCGGATCGGCGTTCTTCCCGTCGGTGGCGTAGACCTCATACGGTATCCCCCACTCAGTCAGGTTCCCGATGACCGCCGGACGGCGGCTTGAGAACCCGGTGAGGCTTGGTATGTATCTCCTGCCCAGCTCCGTCGGCACCATGTAGTAGGGCTCCTCGCTCAACTGTTCGGGTGTAATCGAGCTCGGCAGATCGAGCGTCATGATCGCCCCCCATCGGTCTATCGTGACGCCTCTATCGGGCTGGGCGACGGAGTAGTACCAGAACTCGTAATCGCCTGTCCAGATCATCTTGCCCCCTGAGCTCAGCCATTCCTTGACGAAGCTGTCCCTCTCCCCCCTGAAGATCGTGCTCGGCGCCACATCCAGGGTCATTACGACGATGCCGTCCCTGTTGACCTCCATATACCGTCGCAGCCCTTTCGCATCGCCGATGCGGCTTTCGATGCCATGGCCGGAGAGATGAGCCCTCAGGCTCTCGGCAAGCCGTTTTCCCGATTCATGGGGGATCCAACTGGTGGGCTCGTTATCGTCGTAGTATATGAAGACCTCGCCCTGGAAATCATAGGCGGTCTCGTCGAAGGGCGGGGTCTCGATCGGCGTCTCCGGGATCTCCCTGATACGGAGGTAGAAGGCCCACTCCCCGAAACGGTTGCACACCTTCAGGAGTATGTGATTTTCACCCGCCTTTAGCCTGACCTTAACCACGTCCTGGTCGAGTACAGCGGCGCGGGCGACGTTTCTGCTCAGCACCTCCTCGCCGTTCAGCCAGACCTTGATGTCGTCATCGCTGCCGATGCGGAGCTCCACCTCCCTCTCCTCAGGTGAGTTGACGACCGTATACGCGTAGGCGATCGCCCACTGGTTCGGCTCGAACAGCTTTACCAGATCCACCTTGCCGTCCATGACCCCATCGGATCGCCTCTCCCATTTGATCGGCCCCTTCATCCCCTGATAGGTGGCCTCCGATTTCGCCGGCGGAAAGTCGCCTTTCAGGTATTCCAGCTCCGGCGGATACCGTATCGCGAAGGCGCCGCCCGGATTCGAAAACGGTCCGATGAGCCACCAGTCGTCCTCGGGTATAAAGCCCGTATTTGCCCAATATTCCTTAGCCTTCTCAGGCTCATTTCGCTCCCGGTAGAATTCCGCCAAAGCCAGATCGAGCTGCATCAGGCCGGGCTCAGGCAGGCTTCCCCGGACCTCCTCCCAGAACGCCGCAAACGACCGCTCATCCAGGCCGACGCGGCTGGCCTCTACCAGCCTCTTCCAATCATCCTTCGAGTAATACATCGAAACGCCCTGTCTGAGCTCGTATTTCGCCCTATCATATCGTCCCGTGCTCAGATACGCCCATACCAGGGTTTCGATGAATCTGTGGTTGACGCGATCCAGCTCGACGGCCTTCTGAGCGCAGGAGAGGGCGGTCTCCAGTTGAAATCCCCTGGCGAGACAGCCTTCAGCGATGTCGTTCAGCAGACGGGCGTCCTTTCCGCCGGAGGCGTCCAGCCGCTGTCGCTGAAGCTCGAGCCATCTCGCGTATGCGGCCCTCGCGTCATCCTCGTCGCCGCCCTTTCTGTGGGCATCGCCCAGCAGCTCGTGGGCGAGGGCGTCCTCTGGATCGGCCTGAACGAGCGATTTAAAAGTCTCAACCGCCTCCGCGTATCTCCCCTCCGAGTCGTATAAGCTCCACACCTTCCGTTCGAAATACGCCCTATCTTTTGAGAGCCTCTCATCGCCCATGGCCTTTCCGATCGCCATCCTGTACGTCTCGATCGCCTCATTCGTCCTGCCCGATTCCTCATAGGCCCTGCCGAGGCTGCGATACGCCTCCATGTTTTTGGGAGAGGATTCCACCCGTTTTTTGTACCTCTCTATCGCGCGGTCATAGAGGTTTCCCAGCTTGTAGACCTTCCACAGCTCGGTTTCCGCGGACTGGCGGTAGAATTCGCCCTGTGGGGAAGCTATAATCCGTTCGTATACCTCGGCGGCCTTCCCGTAATCCCCGTTTGCCGTGTATGCCTGTGCAAGGGTGAGCAAAAGGGAGGGATGATCGCTTATCTCGACCGCGCGTTTAGATAGTTCCAGCGCCTCTTCGAGCTTGATACCCCTCTGGAGGCAGCTATCCGCCAGATTCCTGTAGCCGTAGGCGTCCTCCGGTGAGATCGAGGATCTCGACAGCTCAAACCATCTTTGGTAGGTCTGGTTCGCTCTTTCAAGCTCGCCCAGCGATCTATATCCGTCGCCGAGCAGCTCATAGGCCAGAGTCTCATCCGGGTTGGCGGCGGTGAACCTCTCGAATTCGCTCACCGCGTGTTGTATTCCATCCTTGGCGTAGAGGTTCCAGAGGGCGCGGATGGTCTCGCCCTTCTCCCTCCGATTTCGGGCGAGCTGAAACGCACGTTCGTAATATCGTTTAGCCTCATCCGCTCTCTTCGCCCTCCGACATAGCTCTCCCAGCTTCATCTGTGTCCCGTAATCGTCCGGGCTCAACTGGGCGACCCTCTCATATTGTGATATCGCCTCATCCATCATGCCCTGTGCCTCATACAATTTGGCCAGCAGGCGATGCGCGTTGACGTCGTCCGGGTTCTCCT
>CAZHVH010000168.1:0-7318 GCA_964535855.1 uncultured bacterium | reverse complement strand
AGATAGGCGAAAAGGCCGCTTTGGAGGACAAGGACAAACTCAACCAGATCGTCGAAGGCGCTGACATGGTGTTCATCACCGCCGGAATGGGTGGAGGAACAGGTACCGGTGCCGCACCGGTGATCGCTGAATTGGCAAAGGCAACAGGGGCGCTTACGGTTGCAGTCGTGACGAGGCCCTTTGATTTCGAGGGTAAAAAGCGCAAGATCCAGGCCGAAGAGGGAATCGTTAAGCTCAAGGAGGTGGCCGATACCGCCATAGTCATCCCCAACCAGAGGCTGCTCGAGGTCGTGGACAGAAATACCTCCATATCCGAGGCCTTCCGCGTGGCCGATGACGTGCTCAGGCAGGGAGTGCAGAGCATCTCAGATATAATAACCATACCGGGTGAGATAAACGTGGATTTCGCTGATGTCAAAACCATAATGTCCGAAACCGGCGGAGCGCTGATGGGTATCGGCGTAGCGTCCGGGGAAAATCGAGCTCAGTTGGCGGCGGAAAAGGCTATATCCTGTCCTCTTCTGGAGGAGACCTCCATACAAGGTGCTACGGGACTGCTGGTCAACGTCACAGCTGCACCGGATATGCGGCTGCACGAACTGGATGAGGCACTCGAGGTCATCTACGAGGCAGCCGACGAGGACGCACATATCATATTCGGATTGGTCTACGACGAATCGATGGGCGAAGACATGAAGGTTACCGTCATCGCCACGGGATTCGATCAGAGAAGACGACGTAAGATCAGAGCAGCTCGTGGAGCAGAGGGACTGGACATAGACGACCTGCTAACCAGAAGCTTTAGAAGGGATTTCAGAAGAAGACGACCGGAATATGAAAGCACAATCCAGCCTTCTGTGCCCTATCAGAGAGAACCACAGGAGCAGACACCATCGCCCTTCCAGCCGGAAGGAGTCCAAGATGAAACCAATAACCCCGTGTACGATATCCCAGCCTATATGAGGATAAACAGGGATAGGGGAAGGAGGAGATAGAATCGAGAAAAGAGAGAGGACATAAGCCTAAGCTGAAAGGTAAACTGAAGGTCGCCCTTATATTTCCGAATACCTACTTCGTCGGGATGTCAAACCTCGGCTTCCAGATCGTATATAGGGAGCTTAACCGACATCCCGATGTAAGATGTGAAAGGTTCTTTCTTGAAGGGAATGTGCCCGGACGTTCGATAGAAAGCAACATTGCGCTTTCCGAATTTGACGTCTGGGCTTTTTCCATTCCTTTTGAGCTTGATTACCTGAACCTACCGATATTTCTCTCCTATTTCAATATCCCATCTCTTTCAAGCGAAAGAGGACCGAGGGATCCGATCATCATGGCGGGCGGAATAGCCCCGTCCATTAACCCCGAACCTATAGCGGAGTTGATGGATCTAGTCTTTATTGGCGAGTCGGAGGGGAATCTCAATCCTCTCCTCGATCGATTCATCCTCTGGAAGGAGAACCGGATCTCGCGCGATGAACTTATGGAGGAGCTCTCCGAACTTGAAGGGGTATACGTCCCTTCGATTGGTATCGGACGGAGAAAAATCAGATGGCTCCGGGCAGGGGAAATGGATTCGATCGAACCATGTTCCGAATTGGTGACGAATGAGACCGAGTTTTCGAACATGTGGCTCTTGGAGCTGATAAGGGGCTGCGGCAGAGGTTGTAGGTTCTGTGTTGCCGATTTCACCCATCGTCCGCCTAAATTCCTCTCTGTGAAGACCGCCCTGAAGCTGGCGAAAAGAGGAATGAGATATACCGGCAGAATCGGGCTATTAGGCGCTGCCGTCTCCGATCATCCTCACATAGAGGAGATCGCCCATCGCCTTGTCAAGATGGGAGCCAGCATATCGATCTCCTCCTTGCGCGCCGATTCAACGAGCGATGAGCTGTTGAAAACTTTGGCTCGGGGCGGAGTAAAAACCCTTACCCTCGCCCCTGAGGTGATACTGCCCGATTTGAAATCGGCAATCAACAAGGACATACCGAACGAGACGATCATCTCGGCCCTGGAGAGAGCGATATCGTTCGGAATACCAAACCTTAAGCTTTACTTCATCACTGGCCTGCCGGATGAAGGAGAGGCTGAGATCGAAGCGATAATCGGCTTTCTGATCATGGTCAGGGAGATTGCCCTCTCATATCCGAGGAGAAATCCCGTCCGGATCAGGGTAACGGTCTCCCCCCTTATTCCTAAACCACATACCCCTCTGCAATGGATGAGGATGGAGGACGAGAGGGTGCTTTCGCGCAGGCTTCATATGATTCGAAGGGAGATCGGCAGGATGGGAGGGGTGGAGTTTGCATCCTCAAGTGCTCGAATGGCCGTGATTCAGGCTATCCTCTCGCGCGGCGACCGACGAATTACCCCTGTGATCATCGACACGGCAAACGGTCTCCCCTGGAAACAGGCCTTGAGAAGACACGGCGTTCATCCCGAGATTTATCTGGGCGAGATCCCCATACAAGGCGATCTGCCCTGGGATTTTATAGATACTGGCGTGAGGAAGGAATATCTCATAAGAGAGTTTGAGAGGTTCAAGAGAGGGCAACCATCATCGGGATGTGATCAGCAGGGTAGGTGCAAGGCATGTGGTGCTTGTTAGGACTGAGAGAGGCTTATCCTATGGGAGGCATATCCTGAGACGGCTCGTGCGAATTCGATCGCTTCCGTTGCTTCATCCTTTCCCGGTATCCCCTCCGGCAAAATGCCCAGCACCGCATCCGGATACCGAGTCGGAATGTAATACTGATCCACGATCTCTATCCCTTTAAACCTCTCGAAGAGATCCTCACCGGTCACCCGATTGACCTCGGCGATTAGATCCACTACCTTGTGGGTACGGGGGACATCTATCCCTTCAGCGACCAATATGGCTTTGAGGGATTTCTCAATGCACTGTTGTGAGTGAAAACAAACCTGATTGTAGATTCCTTCCCTCATTGCCAGCTCGGCCATTCTTATATCCTCCTCACAGAACTGCAACCATTTAAGAGCTTCATCTTTAAAGCTTCCCATTATCACTCTCCCTTTTTTGAAAATCTCCTCTCTCAGAAAGTGGTTGGTCTGTATTGCCCTTTCAACCTCCTGAGGAGTATAAACCAGAAGATCAACTCCCACTCTCGGCTTCAGGACCTCTATCACCTCTTTAACCCTCTCGAAGAAGGGTTTACGACTCTCTTTGATTATGACCAGATCTATGTCGCTCCACCGGGAGATCGCACCTCTGGCGAATGAACCGAACAGGATCACCCTCTGAGGCAGGATATGCCTTTGGATCTTCCTTTTCATCCTAAGCCATTCACTGATAAGATCTCTTTTCCTCTCTTCGCTCACTACCTACCCGCGCCTCCGCTTAAAGATAATAAGGGTGAAGGGGAGGGAAGTTAGGCGTTTATCCCCAGCTCCTTGATGAGCCTGGAGAGGTAGGTTCTCTGTATGTTCAATATCTGGGCGGCTTTCGTCCTGTTTCCCCCCGTCTGTTGTAGAACCCTCATGATAAGCCGTCTTTTGAACTCCTTCTGTGCTTCCTCCAGGGTGGTTATCTGGGCTGATACCTCAGGTTCATGTGACCTGAGATTAAAGGGGAGGTCATCGGGCTGTATGATCTGCGACTTGGTGAGCACCACGGCGTGTTCCACGGCGTTTTCAAGCTCCCGGACGTTTCCCGGCCAATGGTAGCTCATAAGTATGTTCATCGTCTCCTCTGAGAATCCAGCTATCTTCTTATTGGTCTCCGTCCGGTATTTCCTGAGGAAATGTTCTGCCAGAAGAGGTATATCCTCGGGCCGTTCCCGAAGCGGTGGAACGAAAATGGTTATGACGTTAAGCCGGTAGTAAAGGTCCTCTCGGAACTTGTTTTCCGCCATCAACTGTTCGAGGTTTTGATTCGTCGCCGCTATTATTCTGACATCCACCTCGATCGTTTTAGTCCCGCCAACTCTTTCAAACCTCCTATCCTGTAGGACCCTCAGCAGCTTGACCTGGAGCGCCGGAGGCATATCCCCTATCTCGTCCAGGAATATGGTGCCCTTGTCAGCCAGCTCAAATCTGCCTAATTTTCGGGCGATAGCTCCCGTAAAGGCCCCTTTTTCATGTCCAAAGAGCTCGCTTTCCAGGAGGGTATCGGGCATTGCTCCGCAGTTCACCGGGATGAAAGGCCCATCACATCTAGGGCTCGCCCGATGAATGGCTCTGGCGATCAGCTCCTTTCCGGTTCCACTTTCGCCCCGTATGAGGACGGTGGAGTTGACCTGTGCCACACGTTTGGCCATATCTATGACATCGAGCATCTTCCGGCTCCTGGCGACGATATCCTCAAACTCTATCTCGCCGAGTTTCCTCCGGAGCGAGCTATTCTCCTCCTGAAGCATCCCGTAGAGTTTTGCGTTTTCGATGGCTATTCCGGCTAGGTTCGCGAATATCGAGAGGTGATACAGATCCTTTTGTGTGAAGGCAGATCCATCCGATTTGTTTATCACCTCTATGGCTCCTATCACCTTCCCTTTAGACCGCATCGGCACACATAATATCTCCTTGCCCTCATACTCCAGCATCTCCGCTATATCACGGGCGTGTTTCGGCTCCAAGCGAGCATCCTGCGTCATGAAGGACTCACCGGTTTTGACAACCCAACCTACGATCCCCTTGCCGGGTTTCAACCTGACCTCTTTTACCTCCTTCTCCCTTACCCCTGTGGCGCTGGCCACATATAGTTCATCCCGTTCGTCGTCGAAAAGCCATATCGAGCTTGCCTCCGCATGTAGGATCTCCACAACTTCATGTAGTGCCCGATCCAACACCTCTTCCAGATCGAGGGAGGAATTCATCGTTCGGCTTATCTCCAGAAGCCCAACCAACTCATCTCTGGTCAGGCTGTCGCCGGGTATTTTCAGGACATCGTCCAAACTATCACCCTGTCGCTGGGGAAATCTCCTCCGGATTACGTTTTCAATTATACTACTATGGACGGTCGGACGTCAACTACACTAGAAAGCCGCCTGATAAATCCTGATCATATCCTCGAAGGTGACCTTGCGCGGGTTGACCGCTAAATGGCCGCTTTTCATAGCGTCCTCAGCCATTTTGGGGATCGAATCGCTCTCGACACCGACGCTGGAGAGGGAAAGCGGTGCCCCTATATCCATCGCCAGTTTTCGGACTGCCTCCGCTGCCAGGAAAGATGCCTCCCTCACCGTCTGAGCTGATTCACCCATCGCGTAGGCTATGTGTGCATACTTGGTGGGATTGCCGATCCGATTGAACTCCATCCCGTGAGGCAGAAGTATCGTATTGGCTATCCCATGGGGTACATCATAAAGAGCGCTCGGCGGAAGGGCCATCGCATGCACGATCCCTAGCCTGGTGTTCGTGAAAGCTATACCAGCCATATTGCTCGCCGTGAGCATGTTCTCGGCGGCAACCGGATTGGCCGGATCGGCAACGGCGGGCGGCAGGTTCTTGGAGATGATCTCTATGGCGGTGAGGGCGAAATTCTCGGTATAGGGATTGGCGAGCTTGGAGACGTAGGATTCTATAGCGTGCGTCAGGGCGTCCATCCCAGCGGCGATCACAACCGAGCGGGGAGCGGTGGACAAGGTCAGTGGATCGAGTATCGCCACCTTAGGAGCTAACAGACGACTCCAGACGACGAACTTGTAATTCCTCTCCGTATCGGTCACCACCGATGCGAACGTGACCTCGCTGCCCGTTCCAGCGGTCGTTGGGATGGCTATTATAGGCAGGGGTGGATTTTGAAACTTATCGGCACCTTCATAATCGCAGATCGAGCCGGGATTAACGGCCATCACGGCCATCGCTTTGGCGGCATCTATGTTGCTTCCTCCTCCTACGGCGATTATCAGGTCGAATCCGTCGGAGAGGAGAATCTCTTTGCCCCTTTCAACCGTCCTAACGGAGGGATTGGGCTCGACCTCCGAGAAGATCTCGCAACTTATACCCGCATCGCTCAGTGAGTTTTTTACCTCATCGATCAATCCCGTCTTCAGTATGTTTGGTCCCGTAACTATAAGAGCCCTTTTCCCTTTAAGCCCTTTCGCCTCCTCGCCGACGTTCTTTATAGCCCCAACGCCCTTAATCACCTTCGTGTAAAGCTGGAAGGTCATCTCGACCGCCATTGCTGTACCTCCTATTGGAGTATTTGATGACATTCGTCAGGTGACACCAGCTTACCGTAGGAGAAGACCAGATATATCCCCTCAGATCGGATTCTATCCTGAACTTCCGGTCGAGCTCGGTAGCAAAAACACACGGGAAAAACCTCTCCTTCCAAATTTCGACGGGCCCGCGCAACCTGCCTGACGAATTTTCTGACCTCTTTGAGAGTCAGATTATGTTTGGCTTCCCCGACGATCCATATCCTTCTATCAGGATGGGCAGGATCGGTGGCTTGGCCGAAGAGATTGACCTCCACCTCCTTACCATCCCATCTCTGCCATGATCTCTCGAGCGGACCAACCTTCCACCCGTATTCCCTCCTTAACACATCATGCACCACGATGTATGCGATATCCTCTATATCTCCTCCTACGGTATCGCTCAGACCTCCCACCTGTTTGGCCAGATTCTGGAGAGCTTTCTCCGTCCGTGCCTGAGCCTGAGCAAGTTTCTCCACAGCTTCCTCAAGTCCTGTAACCCTCTCTTCCGTCCGCGCCTGAGCTTGAGCCAATTTCTCTATAGCTTCCTCAAGTCTTGTAACCCTCTCTTCTGTCCGCGCCTGAGCCTGAGCTAACTTCTCCACAGCTTCCTCAAGTCTTGTAACCCTCTCTTCTGTCCGCGCCTGAGCCTGAGCTAATTTCTCTATAGCCGCTTCAAGCCTTCCCACGATCTCTTCAAGCCTTGTGATCCGTTCCTCTGCCTGTGTCTGAGCTTGAGCCAATTTCTCTATAGCTTCCTCAAGTCTTGTAACCCTCTCTTCTGTCCGCGCCTGAGCCTGAGCCAACTTCTCCACGGCTATCTCAAGCCTTGTGACCCTCTCTTCCGTCTTGGCTTGAGCTTGAGCAAGCTGCTCCAAACGTCTCTCGGTACGTTCTTGGGCCTGGATGAGCAAGGTTACCGTTTCTTTCAGCTCGCGGATATCCTCCCGCAGAATGCTAAAAGGCTTCAACTGGGATATCACTCGTCCCATAACATCCGCCAGCACTTCAGCGCTATGAGGATCGAACGCTTCGCTCAGGTCTTCAATCAAAGCACGTCGATCTATTATCTCCCATTTTTCCATCGTTCTGCTCCCTTTTCATCAGGCGACGTTAGACACGAAGGTTTTGGTGAGTTTAAACAACCTATCCAATCTGTAAAG
>CAZHVH010000167.1:0-7335 GCA_964535855.1 uncultured bacterium | reverse complement strand
TTTATCCACCCTCAGTTTGCAGAAGATGCGGAATTCAGATTTGAAACTGGATACGGACGGATCTTGCGTCAAACGGAGGGGGTTTGTTAGAATATCAGAAACCCGAAGGGCGGGGCTTTCAGGTAGCTGGCGTGTCCGACGGTTGTGAATGTTTCTGGAGAAGAAGATCAGGTAGATTATGAAGGAGAGGTACAGCAAGCGAGGGGATCGCCTCAGGGTTACCTCTCGATCGCTGCTGATCGGAGCATTGCTCATACCGATTAACGTCTACTGGGTGACCACCGTCGAGGTCAAGTATTATTCCCTGGACGGTTCCTGCCTTCCTCTCTTTATCGAACCGGTCTTCATTCTCTTCCTCGTCACCTGTTTTAACTTCGTCCTTAAGCGATTTATCCCCCGGGCATCCCTTAACCAGGTGGAACTGCTCGTTATCTACATAATGCTGGTGATATCTATGACCTTTGCGGGTCATGATACCTTTCAGAATCTGTTCGGACAGATGGTCCATCCCTTCTGGTTCGCCACCCCCGAGAACGAATGGAAACAGCTCTTCCTCAGGTATATCCCTTCATGGCTGACCGTCGAGGACAGATCGGTCCTGGAGGGATACTACATGGGAGAGTCCAGCATCTATACGTCGAAAAACCTCCTTCCATGGATCAAGCCGTTGGCGATGTGGGGTGCTTTCTTTCTTGCTCTGGTGTTTATGATGCTATGCCTCAACGTTCTCATCCGCAAGAGGTGGACCGAGCAGGAGAAACTTGCTTATCCGATAATACAGCTTCCGCTTGGTATGACCCGCGAGGGTGGTTCAACGTTGTTCAAGAGCCGCGTCATGTGGTCGGGATTTGCCCTGGCAGCCGTGATAGATATCATCAACGGATTGAATTACATCTACCCTTCAATACCTCGGATAAAGTACATCAAGCTGACGACAATAGGATATGTATTCACGGACAAGCCATGGGACGTGCTGAGGTGGACGCGAATATCGATGTATCCGTTCGCAATAGGGTTGGCCTTCTTCCTGCCCCTGGATCTATCGTTTTCATGCTGGTTTTTCTTCGTGTTCAGGATGATAGAGCAGGTTTTCGGCAGAGCTTTAGGACTGAAGGGGTTCCCATATTTCAACGAGCAGGCATCAGGGGCGTGGATCGCTCTGGCGCTCGTCGCGATATGGGCTACGAGAAGACATCTCATCGAGGCGATCAAGAGCGCCATAGGTTTATCGGCGGACACGGATGACTCGAATGAACCCATACCCTATCGGTGGGCGGTTTTCGGCTTTATCCTCTCGGGTGGGTTCATACTCGCTTTTTCATACATGGCCGGAATGGCGGTGTGGGTGGGATTGATCTTCCTCCTGATATATTTCCTTCTTGCGTTAGCGATGACCAGGGTGCGCGCCGAGCTGGGGACACCTCATGAGATCTATTTCGTCCAGCCTCAGGACATCATGGCCACCACAATCGGCACGAAGAATATCCCTCCTTCGAGCCTGACCGTTATCTCGTTGTACTACTGGTTTAACCGGTGCTACCGCAACCACCCGATGCCAAATCAGCTCGAGGCATTTAAGATGGCTGAAAGCTCCCGGATGAGCAATAGGGGATTGCTCATAGCGTTGCTGATAGCCAGTATGGTGAGCCTGATCTCCGTATACTGGGCTAATTTGGATGTCACATATCGTGAGGGTGCAGATGCCAAAGCCATCGGTTTTAAGGATTGGTTGGGATGGGAGGCGTTCAACAGGCTTCAGAGATGGCTTCAGTTCCCTTCCGATCCGGACAAAACCAGGATCTCATATATGCTCGGAGGGTTGATCTTTACCTTTATCCTTATGGCGATGCGCATGAGGTTCGTCTGGTGGCCGTTTCATCCGGCAGGATATGCTTTGGCGATAAGCTTCGCCATGGATTACTTCTGGTTCGCCTTCTTCGTCAGTTGGCTTATCAAGCTGATATTGATCAGATCCGGTGGGCTGAAAATGCACAGAAGGGCATCGCCTTTCTTCTTAGGGTTGATACTGGGCGATTATGTCCTCGGCAGCATCTGGGCGATACTCGGCCCGACATTCGGGTTTAGGAACTATAAGATATTCATATAGCTACCGATACACCTATTCCGTCCAGTCGAAGATGACGCCGAGGAGATCTCGATACCGATCGATCGGCTCCTTTTTCACGTATAAAGTCGGCATGTAGCCCTCATCCTCCATGTTTAATTGACCATCGCTATGGACCGGCGAGATATCTGCGCCTGTGCTCTATCCCATACCGCATCGCCTCGTCCAAAAAAGCTCTGATATTCTCGAAAGGCGTTCCGGCGACTATGCCGTTTCCGGCCGCTATGCACATCCCACCCTCGGGACGATCGAACAGATCGATCAGATAGCGAACCTCCTCCCGAACCCCGTCAGGATCTCTCTCCTGGAGTATATGCTGTACGTCGATGCCCACGAGGAAGGAGAGACGATCACCGAACTTACGGGCGACGGAAACCTCATCCATCGTCCCCTTCTGAACGGGATGGAACACATCGACTCCCACCTCGATCAGATCCTCGAGAACCTCCGTGTTATTCCCGCAGCTATGCAGCCACCAATGGACCCCGTGCTTTTTCAGCAGAGCGCCGACCCTGGCGTAGTAGGGCTTGATGAACTCGCGGAACGTCTCTGGGCTCATCATAAGCTGCGTCTGATGGCCCAGATCGTCGCTTGTCCAGAATCCATCCGGTTTGAGCTCGCGCACAGCCCTCTCGATATACCTACAGTATTGATTGCAGAGGGCATCGTGGAGCCGGTGAACCTCCTCCGGATTGAGGTAGTAATCCATCAACAGGTTCGTCATTCCCCGAAGCCCCCACGGCCTTTCGAAGAAGAGGGTCCACCATCCGAACATGAGATACCGATCCTGCGCCCTGATCCTCTCCGCGAGTTCGGCCAGACCGTCAAACTGCGGATCTTTTTCGGGATCGGGCATCTTATCTATGAACTCATCCAGCTTCGCCCAATCGTCGATTACGCATCTCGAGTCATGAGCTCCGCCGGAGTATATCTTCCAGGAGAGGTTCATCCTGTTTATATCGATGGGGTTTATCCAGATCGTCACCGTATCCTCGGGATATCTATCGAACTCCCTCAAACGGTCGCCATATTGTTCACTGAGACCCTCGCCCCACCATTTCGCCCTGACAAGCGGGATTCGGGCGGGGTATCTCCTCTCCACCGCCTTGATCACTTCCTCGCGGCTGAGCGGTTTCCAAAGATCGTCCTCATGTTTGGTCATGGTTACACCTCATGATTGTGGTTATTCATCCATCTCGGTCCATGTCCTATCCCTCCTCCCTGATCCGCAGAGGAATACCCAGAGCGGTGAAAAGCAGGATGGAGACTATGAACACGCCGGATATTCCGAAATGATCGGCGAAGAATCCCATGACCGGCCCCATCACCATGGCGGCGAGCGCGCTCAGCTGAGATTCCACCGACAGGACCGTGGCTCGCTGTTTCCTCTCCATAAACGCGCCCAGATATGAGACCAGCATCGGCCGACGGGCGTTCTCAACGAAGGCCAGCATGAGGAAGGCCAGGACAGCCAGATATCGGAGGTCGAACCTTAACGCCAGGAAGGCCATGGAGGATATGAGCAGGAGGGAGAAGTAGGTCCAGTTCAACGCCTTCTTTGAACCGCCAAGCCATCTCTGAACCACGTATGCCCTACGGGAGGCCTGTGAGTTAGCGAGGTAGAGGATCGAGTAGACTATGCCGATCGCCACTGCGGTAGCCTGTTGCTCGGTCGTCCCGGGGAGGAGCTTCGTCAGAAACGGCAGAAGTGCCACAGAGCTGGCCTTCAAGACGGGCTGCAGGTAATCCTTAGCGACCTTATAAATCCCCTTATCCAAAGAGCTATTGAGCAACGCCGTACGCAGCGGTTTTACGCGCCAGCAGTTCCTGAAGGAGTGAAGCGTGAAATCGAGCACCACCCTCAACGACAGATGCCCTGAGGTCTTGCCGTCAAGCTCCCTCGGATAGGAGATCATGAGAGCAAGGTCCAAGAGGTATGGGATCAGGCTCGCCAGGAAGACGATCCCGTAATCTCCTTTGTAGAACACCAATACCGCCGCAATGACCGTGCTCAGGGCGGAGCCGATCTGTGACCAGGATCGGGTTCGACCGTATACCTCCACCTTCTTGTCCGAAAGCCCGCGCAGATCCAGATACTCCAGTATCATCGCCTTATGTGTGCCCGATCGCAGGGCGTCCCCTACGCCGAAGAGTATCACGGCAGGCAGGAACCACAGGAAGCTCTTAGCAGCGTAGTAGAAGAGGAAGCTGAATATGTAGGAGAGGAAGGCCATGATCATCGCCTTGCGCCTTCCGATCAGATCGGCCACGATCCCCGTCGGAACCTCCAAGATCATAGCCGTCATCTCTCGTATGCCGATTAACGTTCCGATCTCCAGGAAGCTCAATCCCTTCTGTCGTAGGAATAGGATCAGGAACACCTCGAAGAAGCGGAGGTTCTTCAGAAATCCGTAGGCGCAAAAGCGCGGGATCATCAACGTCCATCTGTTTATCTTTCCCATGGAACGCCCCCGCGGAGTTGTCTGTGCGCATATTATATACCATCCAATATACCTCTTCAACCCTTTGGGATCATCTGGGTGATAAGTAGGGGCGAGGCATTCTTCTTGAATGCCTCGCCCCTTGAAATCGGCCTGAAATTCATAGTATGCTTATGACATGATAAAAATCGGAGGCCGGAGAGATGAAGGGAGCACACGGTGTGATGATGATGATCTGCTTGATTATGGAGGTGATCGGCTTGAGCATGGCACAAGGCTATCAGGATAGATTCGTATGGATCTTCGGATACGGGCTGGGAAATGATGAGGATGTGAGGCATATAGAGGAAATCCTAGAGGCAGCTTCCAAACAAGGCTATAACGGCGCCGTGATGTCGGCAGGACTGGACAGGTTGTCCATGCAGGACGAGGATTATTTCCGGAGGCTCGAAAGGATCAAAAGGACGTGTGAGCGATACGGGCTGGAGCTCATTCCGTCCATCTTCTCCGTCGGATATGGCGGTTCCGTCTTGGCGCACGACCGCAATCTCGCCGAGGGTCTGCCCGTCATAGACGCCCTTTTCGTCGTGCGGGGCGGTGAGGCAAGACATGTGCCTGATCCGAGCGTTCGAATCGTTAACGGTGGGTTTGAGGAGTTCGAGGGGAAAAGGTTCAAGGGATATAAGTTCCACGACCAACCCGGAACGATCAGCTTCGTTGACACCGAGATCAGACACAGCGGCGAAGCTTCGATCCGGTTCGAGAACTTTACGGCCAACCCGCACGGACACGGTAGGGTGATGCAGGAGATCAGCGTAAAGCCGTGCCGCTGCTATAGGATGAGCATCTGGGTCAAAACCGAAGGACTACGACCGGAAGGGTGTTTCCGACTGCTGGTTCTGGCGGGCAAACGCAATCTGGCCCCTCGAAGTTTTGAGATATCACCCACGACCGATTGGCGCAAAGTATCGATGACCTTCAACAGCCTGGATTTCAATAGCGTTAAAATCTACGCTGGTGTGTGGGGCGCTAAGGAGGGAAGGCTCTGGCTGGACGATTGGAGGATCGAGGAGATCGGCCCGCTGAATGTCCTGCGTCGTCCCGGAACTCCCGTCACGGTTAGGAGCGAGGACAGGTCGATCATCTATGAGGAGGGGAAAGATTATGCGCCTTTGGTCGATCCGCATTTCAACTTTCGAAACGTAGATCGGCCCGCGCCGACGTTAAAGATCCTACCCGGAAGCCGGATCAGGGAGGGACAGAAGCTGCTTGTGAGCTGGTATCACCCGATGGTGATCGGCAGGGGACAGGTGACGGTCTGCATGGCTGAGCCGAAGCTCTATGAGATCTGGGAGCGCGAGGCGAAGCTGCTGTGGGAACATCTGCATTTCCGCAAGGTTCTCCTGAGCATGGATGAGATCCGTATGGGCGGTTCATGTGCTGCCTGTCGCGGCAGGAACATGGCTCAGCTTCTGGGAGAGTGTATAACCAGGCAGGTCGAGATACTGAGGAGATTCAATCCGAAAGTTGAGGTCTACATCTGGTCTGATATGCTCGATCCGAACCATAACGCACATTCCGACTACTACCTCGTGGAGGGTGATTTCACCGGCTCGTGGAACTATGTACCAAAGGACCTGATCATCGCCGTCTGGGGCGGTACTCCGCGTGAGGAGAGCCTTCAATTCTTCGCCGACCAGGGCTTTCACATGCTGATCGCCTGTTACTACGATGGGGATACACTGGAGGATGTGAAGGGATGGCTTGATCTGGCGAAGAGGACACCAAACGTCAGAGGTTTCATGTATACCACTTGGCGGCGTAAATACGATCTGCTCGGAGCATTCGGCGATCTAATCTGGGGAGGGAGGTAAGCCATGGCTGAGAGGGTTTTGACCGGAGCTCAGGCGCTCGCCTACGGAGCGATCGAAGCCGATGTGCGGGTCGTGACAGGTCAGGCTACCCAGATAGGGGAGCTCCACGCCCATTGATCGTTCTTCTGTCGAACGCGGACGTAGTAGAAGTCGTAGTCCCGCGATCTCGTCGCTATATCCTGAAAGGTGATGTGCCACTCATACTCCTCCGGCATCGGCGCCCGATGGAGACGATATGCGGCGGTGACGAACCCGCCTAAGAAACCCGCTCGCCCGCCCTCGATAAGCTCACGGAGCGTATATTCGACCCTTTTGCCGTTGAGCTCTGCTATGACCCTGCCTTCAAGGGGCATCTCGACCTCAAGCATCATCCCCTGGCTGGCGTTGGTGAGAACCGTGGGGTTACCGCTCGTCAGCGTTTTGAACCGGACGGCTCGCTCGCCCTTCCGCTGCCATGAGCTGTAGTGGTATTTACCCTCCTCGTAGCCTTTGGGCGCCACGACGTACTCGCCGCGAAATCGGGGCTCGACGGTAAGTATCCTGCCCCTGTCGATCCCGAAAAGCACATCCCACTTCTGCTCGATTCTCTTGCCCCAGCCGACTTCGATGAAGAGCTTCGTCCTTATCACCTCGCCTGGCTCAGGGACTTCGCGATCCGTCGCGCTCGTGCGGTGAATGACCCTGTTGTTCTTCACGATCTCGACGTAATCGATCGGCCCGCCGCCTGAGACAAATATCTCGATGTCCCGTTCGACGGCGGGCTTTGTGATGACCGAGCCCATCGGCTCGCCGTTGATGGCGAACTGGAGTTCGATCCTGTCACCGGTCAGAGCATATGTCCGGCGTTTTTGAAACGCCTCCCATATCCCATCGCGGGTGAGCGATTCCGCCCAGA
>CAZHVH010000166.1:0-7365 GCA_964535855.1 uncultured bacterium | reverse complement strand
AGAGATATCAGACGTGATAAAGAGTATAGTTCGACGGACCCGATAAGTCAAGTTTGCAGGTTCTGATGTTCTGATAGTATAATCGGCTCCCCTGCATCCCCGGTTTTGGTATGTTTATACTTGGGGTGGATCTAATATCATCGTGAGTCGAGAACACCTGATTTTGATTTTTGATCTGTTGAAATTTTAGGCGAATTTTGATATAATGAATTGTGCTTCTGCAAAAAGGTTACAGTGATACCTCAGGGCTTTGCGGCATCCCTTAGAGAAACTGCCAGTTATTGTGATATTACGCTCCTTCCCATACGCCCAGCCGTTTCAGCTTCTCCATCTCCTTCAGCCCTGAAAACCGTGGAATATAGGCCATAGGCTACATCCGGAGGGAATGAGATATGTGGTAATGGTAAGCTCCGTTGTCTTCGCTCCTAATGTTAACGAAAATCAATCTTCGGAGGATATACGATGAGGAGAATTATCATTTTGATTTTTGCTCTGTCCGTTCTTTCGAATCTCACCTATGCCAGTTTCAGCCTCAAAGGCGATGTGACAGGCGACGGCAGAGTTAACGGTAAGGATGTTCTCAAGATAATGATGATCATAGAGGGGGAGATCGCGCGACCATCCCAGGATGATCCCTTCTGGGACGCGGCCGACGTCTATCCGATCCCAGGTGAAGGGGGAAGGGTGGTGGGCGATGGAAAGATCACCAAGGATGACGCCTACAGGATCCTGACCTATACCGTTGGGTTGATCTCCCTGGGGGAGCTCACGGGGGAGATGGAGGGGCCTCTCATCGTGAGTTTCGATCCCATAAGCGGTCCTCCCGGCACGAAGGTGACCCTGAAGGGGCTGAACTTCGTGCCCGGAAGCAAGACCGAGAACGTGGTGAGGTTGTCCGGACTGAACTGTCCTATCATATCGGCCTTCTCAACGGAGCTGGTGTTTGAGATACCGGCGGGAGCGGAGAGCGGCCCTTTTACGGTCATCACATCAGGAGGGACAGCTACCAGCCTTGAGTGCTTCACGGTCACGCAGTCCGTTCCGGGCAAGCTTGATCTCGGAGAGGGGGCGAATCTCTCACCGAGCGATTTCACGATTCTGAGCTCTTATGATGAGGCAGTGCCCGATTCTAGCGGCAACTTCAGCCTCGAGCTCGGAGATGATATGGGACATATCGTCGTTGCCGTTCCTAAGGATAGGGGAGAGAACTTCTACTTTTCCATCTACTCCCCCTCAGGTTCGTCGGAAGGCGTGATTGGAGAGAGGGATGAGGGAATAAAGGTAAATGCCTTCACCACCGCCGTATCGCTGATCTACATGAACCCTGCCGTTTTGCCCAGGGACAATTTCCCCAGGGAAAAGCTTTTGGAGACGATAAGGTCGCTGCCGGAGACCAAGACGCTGGCGAGCGTGATAGGAGAGATATATCCCTCCAATCGTCATCCATTGGACGACCCCAGGGTTAAGGAAGCGCTGAAAAATGCGATAAGCGCTCTTGCGGGGAAGCTGCCGGAAATAGAGGTTCTCGATCCGGCTCAGGTAAAGGCATCACAGGAAGGCTCACAGGCGGCGGATAGCGGAGGGGAGATAAACCGGATGGATGTGAAAGCGCTGAGCGTGAAACTCCGGTCGAAAGGGGATGGCAAGACAGCTTTCTCCGTCTCAAACAATTTTTTCACGCCTGTAGATTGGTTCGTGAGAGTCGAGCGGCTCGATCCCAAGGAGTTTCCCGGGGGAATTGAGGATATCAGAACCGCCAAGGCGGACAGGGTTTATAGGAGATTGAAGACAGTGAAACGCGGCATGGTCGCCGCAAGGGGATTTTTCAACATCACCTCACTCCTCGCCGATCTTGCCCATGGGATGATCGAGGTATTGTCAATTCCAATAGGAGCCTCCGCTCTGATATCGGCAGATACGGATCTGGATAACGGAATCTATGTGATGAGAGCCTTCAGCGGGGTCTGCCTGTTTACAGACATCAAGGAGCAGACATTCATCGATGAAACCCTGCCCAAAGGGGGGCAGGACAGCATGATAGCGTATTGCATGAATATGGCCGGCCTGATAGCGGACTTGATAGCGGCCGTGGCCGGGCCGATGCCTGAGAAACTTAAACATCGCGTCATGATCTCCATCGGAGCGGCGGTTGTTAAGAAGCTGGCCCAGGTTGGGCTTATAGATCTCAGGAAAAGTGCTATCACCGCCGGAGCGGTCTTCGCTGGAGGACTGACCCTCGCCATCCTCTGGGATACGCTAAAGGATATACTGAATGACACTTTTAACACCGTCATCCAGGCGATTAGCGAGGAAGCCTCGGAGCTTGCAAACCTCGCATGGGTGAAGAAATTCGCTGCTTTGGCCGGGACGATCACTAAAACGTTTAACGTCGCCGCTAAATTCCTATCCTTTGGCAGGGTCGTTGACAGGGCGACGGCGATGGTCACGGGATATCCATCGAGCAGCATCTTGAGGCTTCTTGGCGTCTCGGTTCCAAAAGTCACGCCGCTTGAAAGCGCTTTGATACTGGTGGGAACGCCTGTGAAGATCCTGGAGTATCCGAAGGAGGTGATACCAGGGGATATATATGGTGTCTTGGCTGAGTGTGTGTCCGATAAGAAGGAGGAGAATCACGTTTTCTTCGGAGGGGTCGAGGCCGAGGTAACCAGGGTGATAGTCAAAACGACCAATGAGGAAACCGATGAGCCGGAAAGGGTGAAGCTACTCGTGAAAGTGCCGCCGCTGGCCCCTGGAACCGTTCCCCTCGCCCTCAAAGCGCCGAAGGGATCGGACTCGGCAGACGGCATAAAGGTGATAAGGAAACCGTTCATAGATGGGATAACTCCGAGCGCGGGCTTCGCCGCCGGAGGGACGTTCAAAGGCTATAAATTTGGCGGTACAGAGGTGCACCTTAAAGGAAACTTTTTCGATCCCGATCTCGATGAGGTGTATTTCGGAGATGTTAAAGCGGAGGTAAATCGCCGCGATTCAAAATCCTATCTTTTAATCGTCCGGGTTCCCGATGGAGCGAAGACGGGGAAGATTCGTGTGAAGACGAGCTTGACGGAGAGCGAAAGCCCGGTGGAATTCCGCGTGATCGACTCGCCTCCTCAGTTGAAGGATATCTCGCCAAAGGAACTCCACGGCAGCGAGATCGTCAAGATAAACTGTGCCAATCTACCCCCATACTCTGAGGGTTTTAACGTGATCTTCGATGATAAAACGGGCTCTCCTGAATACGGGAAGATACTCCGTGTATCAGGCGATTACGCCTGGGTATCGGCACCATTATATCTGGATCCCGAACGGCAAGTATTCGTGACGGTGGAGACACCAGCAGGTAAGTCTGACGCCATTGAGGTTAAACCGCTAAAAGGACGGGCAACGGGCACAGAGATTGGAGTGTGGGAACATAAGAACATATTGAAACTGAACTTCGAGATCAAAGCGGATGGCGATTTGAGCTTTGGCGAGGCTCTCAAGATCGCTGCAGGTAAGCTCGATCCGTTCCAGCCGCCCTACGACGACACCGACACGGACGTGGTCTTCGTCCAGAAGGATTTCTATAAGAGGGATGGAGAGGATCTCAAGTTCCTCAGGACAGAGTTTTCCCTCGAGTCCGTTACGCCTCGCAACGATAGAGGACATCCCAACGCCAAGGACTGGGGCGGCGACGAAAAAGCATATGTGACCGTCAAGCGCTTTAAGGTTATAGAGGGAGAGGGGACAACCCCCTTGCCATCGAATAGCTTCAGCGACTCCATGGATGGCCCGATATCATACAGCCTGCTACAGAAGTTCGCCGATGAGATAAAAGGGCTCGGCAAACGCGAGGAGGGCGATTATTTCTACAATTACAACTTCGGGAAGAACTTCGCCGATTCCATTATGATCGATAGAGCGGATATGACCTGCAACGGCAATATAATTCTCGCAGGAGGAGACAGCATCCGTTTCTATTGTTCAACCGTAGTGGTAAACGGTGACGTGATAATCGAAACCGATGATAACTACTTGTGGGTGGAGAATTGGGATTACGAGGCGGAAGCGGAAAGAGGAAAAGGAGTGATGGTCAACGGGAAGCTGAGGATCACAGGAAATAGAAACGTCGTGGCCAGTGAGTTCGCTTCAAAGACGGAGCGCATCCATCTATTTCAGGTTGCTAAAGGCATCTTCATCAGTGGATGCTACAACAATGTGGTCGTAAGCGTCGGCGGCGATGAGAAGCTCGATAGGGGGATTCTGATCACCGACGGAGCACGAGGAAATAAAATAGCCTGTCCTTGGAAAACCCTTGTGCGAATTCAAAACTGTCACATCGGCATAGAGCTATCAAACGGCGCACAGAGCAACGACATCGATATCCCCTATATCATCTTTGAGGATATCGATTGGGATGGCGATGGTGAAATCGATGAAACAGTGGAAAAACATCTCGATAACATCGTGAATTGTGACATTGGACTGCAGATCACGGGGAATGAGACGAAGTATAACAGCGTTATACTTCGAGCTAAAGCCGATACAGGGGCTATCATCTCCGACGGAGCGAGCTATAACAATATCAGCGTGGAATCTAAGGGCAAAGTAGGAGTGGTGGTTGAAGGAGGGGCAAGGGGAAACATCGTCGGATCACTCTATAACAGCCAGGATATCGGCGTGATCGTCAGAGGGAAGGGAACTGATCAAAACATCATAAAGGCACGGAGGGCCGATGAAGAAGAGGGAAACGTCACAGGTATAAAGGTCATCGGAGATTCAAACGGCTCCCCTATGGCGACCATAATCGAGAATAGCTACCTCGGTGGTGACTTCATGCTGTTGGAGAACCTCCAAGGACAGACATCGCCTCCCGTTACTGTGCGATATTCTTCAGCTAGGATCATACTAGACAACATCAAAGGTGCCCTGTTGGAGAAGATCCTTTGGGGGTCCCTGCTTATAAAAGGCGAAAAGTCAACGGATAACTTGATACGCCTGTCCAGGTTATACACCATACATCTTACCGACAAGGCGTCGAACAACAGGTTTGAAAACATTGAACTGGAAAAGTCGTATGGCACGGAGTATGGGATACTCATAGATGGGAAGGCATCCAATAACACCTTCACCATGGTGGACGGGCTGAGGGCGAAACTGAATTCAATGGAGTTTAGCGGCGGCTCAATCGGTGTCTTTAAGATCGGCGTGATGATCCGAGGAGGGGCAAAGAATAATATCATCGACGGATATAAATTCGTTCCATATAGCAGCTCCTCGATCACCGATGATATCGTCATTGCTGAGGCAGGCACGGCTGATAACTCGATCACAAGATGTGATCTACATAGCATAATCGTCAAGGATGGTGCTGTGGGAACGATTATAGGCTCTCCGATCCTGGGAAAAGGGAACCTGCTTCGCGGCAGTCAGGATCATCCCACGATCACCATCCAAGGTACGAACACCCGCGGAACCCGAATCATGGGAAACGATATCCGTGGTGAGAAGGGAGGAGATGGGATGATACTTGTGGACAGCGCGGAGGATATAGATATAGGAAACGGGGAGCCGAACGGCGGAAATACCCTCTCCCTTAACGTCGACCTCCCTGCAGCGATACACATCAAAAACGCCAAAAAGGTAAGGATACGAAATAACAAGTTCTCCCTGTCGGGGAACTTCAAAGGGGATGGGATATCGGTCGAGGGGAATCAGACGAGCGATGTGATGATCGGCGGGCCGACGGAGGGGGAAGGGAACGATATTAAAGGGGCGGTAAACGGCATCCATCTTTCCAATATCCCCTCTGGCGCGGTCGGTATCTCGCGTAACAAGCTCTCCCTTAACGGGCGAGGAATCCTTCTTGATCAGTCTCCCGGAGTATATATCACCGATAATACCGTCCTGAAAAGCTCGTCGGAGGGAATTAAACTTATCGGTGATAAGACCGCGGGCGTCAAGATAGAGCGGAACATCGTTGTGGACGGAGGAGGGAATGGTATATCCCTGGCCACCGGCGTTCATGGAGTTCTGATGAGCGATAACATGGTCGCTCGAAACAAGGGATTCGGAATAAACCTCGGCGGGGTAAAAAACATAATTTTATCGGGCTCCATCTTCGGCAACTCGGCCGGAGGGATAAACTCATTGGACCCGTCACCGCCGAAGGTCAGCCACGTTGGGAGGAGATCAATCGTAGGAGATGTTCCCCAAGGCGTTTCGGATGGCAGCCTTGTCCAGGTCTACGCCGATGGGAAGGATCAAGGCAGGCTGTTCCTGGGCCAAACGCAGGTTCACGGCAAGGCCTGGAGGCTGAAGGTGACACCGCCTTCAGGTATGAACATCACAGCAACGGTTACGGAACCCGACAAAGGGACATCCTCATTTGGACAAGTCGGCGAACCGGCCGATAGACCACCGGTTTGGGGCGATCAACTGCTCGCCTTCACGAGCACGAGAGAGGGCAACGGGGAAATCTACCTATATGTTCCGGCTAGTGCAAGGACGACGCGACTGACGGAGTCGGAAGGGATATCTGAACATAGCCCCGCCATCTCGCCCGATGGGAGTATGATAGCCTTCGTGCTAGAGGTTAACGACAACTCTGATATCTGGATCGTGAGAACCGATGGGACAAATCCGATCCGATTTACCTCTCATAAGGCGGCCGATTACGACCCGTGCTGGTCACCTGACGGGAAAAGGCTGGCTTTCGTCAGCGAGAGGGATGGAAATCCGGAGATATATAGCATGAGCCTTGACCCGGACAATCCTGACCTGAAGCGGTTGACGGATAATCCTGGGGTTGACCGACATCCCAGCTGGTCGTCGAAGGGGAGGATAGCATTCACATCCGATAGATCCGGCAGTAAAGACATATGGGTTATGGATGCGGATGGGGGAAACAAGATATGTCTGACGAACTCGAACTCCCCGGAATATGACCCTGCCTGGTCTCCTGACGGAAGTCGTATAGCCTTTGTCGGAGAAAAGGACGGAAATCCGGAGATATATCTGATGAACGAAGACGGAAGCAACGTTATACGTCTGACGAGCGATCCATCCGCCGACGTCCAGCCCACGTGGTCTCCAAATGGTATGTGGGTTGGATTCGCCTCCGGCAGATTAGGAGACATGGAGATCTTCGCCAAGGAGGTATCAGGAGGCCGCCTTGAGAGGATAACGGTGAGCCTAGGGATAAACGCGGAACCATCCTGGGGTTTAGGCGTGGTGATTCAACCATAAATGAATGCTATTACCTCTGAAGCTGAGTTGTCAGAGGAAGATACTCAAGCAAGGGATAATCCTACACCGCATTTCCCCCAGATATAGCTCCGACAGGGTTTCATCTGCCGCAGCATTTTTTATATTTTTTGCCGCTGC
>CAZHVH010000165.1:0-7365 GCA_964535855.1 uncultured bacterium | reverse complement strand
TGCCTCCTGCTTCCTGTTTCCTGTCTCCTTCTAACTCTGAGAAATAAGCACTTCTAACCTCTCGGATCTCTGCTACACTTAACGATAATATGAGCGGATCGTATTATCAGTAATCCCACGCCTCCCTCCTCAGCTCCCCGGAGCAGATCACCCTGGCATCCCCCTCCAGGTAGATGTCCCTGGCGTTTTCACCCTCAATCTCGAAATACACCTTGAGGAGGAACCCGCCGCGGGTATGCATCTCCACCGGAGGTTTCACGTGTCCTAAGAAGGCGCCGACGATAGCCGACGCGATCGATCCTGTGCCACATGCGAGCGTCTCATCCTCCACGCCTCTCTCATAGGTTCGGATCAGCATCCTGTGTTCGTCGATGGGTTTAACGAAGTTGGCGTTGGTTCCGGCGGGCGCGAACTCCTCATGGTATCTCGTCTCCCTGCCGAGCTTTACCACATCAACCTCCTCGATGTCGTCGAGGAGGAAGACAACATGTGGGACGCCGGTGTTAATGAAGCTGACGATATGTATCCCATCGGAGAGCTTTAACGGGAAGTTCAATCTCATCCCGCTCGGATCGCTCATCCTGACCTTAACCCTATCCCCTATGATCTCGGAGTCATATATGCCGGCCACGGTCTCGAATCGCATCTTCTCCGGAGCGATGCCGTTCAGGTATGCGAAACGCGAGATGCATCTCGCGCCGTTGCCACATGTCTCAGCTTCGCTCCCATCCGAGTTGAAGTAACGCATCCTGAAGTCGGCCACATCCGAATCCTCCACGACCAACAGCCCATCGGCGCCCAAGGAGACCCTTCTCCTGCAGACGTTGATGATAAACCTTCTCAGTTCCCCTTCGTCCTCGGGCAGCTTACGGCTTCGGTTATCTATTATGATGAAATCGTTCCCTGCGCCGCTCAGTTTCATGAACGGTATCCTATCCAAGGCACATCCCGCTTTCACCCGCACGGCGAGTGAGACCGGGTTTACCCGCCCCCGGTCAAGGCTGTGATTCGGTTATCACCTCTCCACGGGCGTCCCGCGGATCGATCGAGATACATTTCCTCCCCTTAAAGCAGATCTTCAGATCAGGCAGGTCGAACCTCCTCAGTATCCCCCAGGCCATCACCTTGAGGTTATAGAGGTCCCGATTATAATCTTTGGTGTTGACCAGGTCACGATATGAGCGGAGCATGTTATGAAGCTCAGCACGGCATATACCATCCTCAAGCGCCGCGGCGTAATAGGCCCATACGGCGCCGGCGTCCACCCCGACGATCCCTATCTCCTCAACGTCGTCTCGGCCCGCGAGATAATCGTAGGCCCTCAGCACGTCGAAGACCCTCATTCCGAGGGTGGATCTTTTCAGCATCATGGCATCGCATCCGAGCTTATACTCGGTGTCGTGGGGTTTGCCGCCCCTGTTGACCGGCCTCACCTGCACCGCTCCCACGCCTCGGACGTCGAAGACGAAAAGCCTCCTGCCCTCTTGGAGCATATCCTCAAGCATCTCTTTCCTCTGAGGTATCTCAGAGGTGCCGTTCTCGAAAACGACTATATCCGTGCGGACCGGATGGATGTTGGGATGGATCATGACGCCGGTCACGACGATATCGGGCTCGCTGAAGAAGAAGATCTTCTCCGCCTTGAACCCCTCCGTCTCACCGTCCCAGATGATCCTCGGATGGATCGGCTCATTTCGCAGCGAGAGGTCTATCCCTAAAACCTCAACGACGGCATCTCTCAATTCGTCGACGTCATGTATGGGCTGGGGCGGACAGTTCCGTTCAACCCACTCCCTGTTCAGATCGAAGACGGTCCTGGCGTTTGGGAACATGTCGAGCACGAAGCCTTTGGGCGTGCACCAAAGCTCTTCAGGCGGTAAAGTTTCCGGCTCACCCGTCTTGAAGTCCGGTTCCTCACCCTTCAGGTGCTTTTTGAACCAATTGACGGCGGCCTGGCGCAGGTAGGGTGAGTATGCGTGTCTGGTGGGAGCTATGGCGATATCGACCTTGTCCTCGGCGCCGTAGAGCGCATAGATCCTTTTCGCCCGCCTGAGGGTTTCAAGGGTGCCCTCTATGGGGAAGTAATCGTAGGCCGCCGCGCCGATCAGAACGGGCTTGGGCGCCATGCCGGTGACATAATCGTCATGATCGGGGCCGTCCACGAAACATCCCCTGATTATCTGCTCGCTATCCTGCGACTGCCCCGTCTTCATGTACGATTCGAGGGTCATGATGAAGGTGCACGGCACGGCCGCTTTAAAGCGAGGCTCGACCAGCATCAGGTAGCTCGACTGTGTTCCGCCGCCGGAGTTACCCGTCAGGCCGATCCTGTTCGGGTCGACCTCCTCCCTCGTCTCCAGATAATCCACCCCCCTGATCACATCCCATATGAAGACCCTCGCCAGATTGGCCCCGCTCACGACATATTGTAGCCCGGCATATGTATGTTCATCCGTGCAGTGCTTGATCCTGACCTCCCCGGTCTGAGGATCGTAATACTGTTTCATCTCCCCCTGTCCGGGGGGATCGATGGCGAAGACGACGAAACCGTTTTTCACCAGATCGACGCATACCGCTTGATAGACCGGATAGCCCTTGCCTAAGTCGCTGTGGCCGTGGACGAAGACCACGGCCGGAGCGGGGGATTTGAGTCCCTTAGGGATGTAGAGGGCGGAGGTGACGTGGAAATTCGGGAAACTCTCGTAGATGATCTTCTCGATGACGAAATCCCCCCTGTCTATCGTTCCGGTGCGTATGGGGTTGAGCGGCGTCTTCTCCTCCGGCAGCCCCCCTATCGCCTCTAGAAAGTTACGCCGCACGCGTTCACGTCTCCTCTCGAACTCCTCGACTGAGCTTATCCTCTCCTTCTCCTCAAGCTGAAGGGTGAAGGCCCTCTCAGCTTGAACCCTGAGATAATGCACCATCTGGTCGGCCACATCGTAGTAGCCGTCCACGTGGGATGAAAAGGTGATCATCTTCCACCTCCGGTTAATCTCGAAAGAATCTCTCCCGCCTTTATCCGGGCGGACTGCACGGCGTCGGGATCGGGCATGAGATGGGTGGAGTAGCGCCCACCCCTGTTCGGGATTTGAACCAGGGACCGAATCCGATCCAGCACCCTCCTCGCCTCCTCATCGCCGGCCTCGGCGTAACGGCTCAGGGCGTTGAAGAGCTCATAGTCCTCCACACCGTCCCGAACGGCGAGGATGCGAATGCTGGGCACGGGCCCTTTCAGCCCCACCTTCTTCCCCGGATATGCCAGATACCCGTCGCCGTTGGGATACCTAACCCATCTCCACTTCTTCCCCTCAGCGCTTTGGCGGATATATCTGTGCCATCCCCTCTCCCAGGGGTCATACGTCCACCATGAAACGCCCCAGAACTCATATCCTGAGACGTCGTACTTGAAACAGAGCCACGGCAGAAGCCTCTCTATGGCCAGATATGGGGTATCGATGCACATGTGTCCGTCGGTGGTGAACCACATCTTGAAGCCTCTCTTCCTGAGATGCCGCATCCGATCCACCGGACATGACCCGTGCGGGCCGACGCCCCATATGTCCAGATAACCCTCCCATTGGGGCACGAAGGCCCAGGTGCTCGAGTAGATGGGGAGATCCGGCTCGAATCTGTGTGCCATATCACAGAGCCTCTTCATCTGATCGATCACATAATCATGTCTGTAGTGCGGCTCGTCGGAGATATAATAGATCGCCTTTGAAAACCACCCGTGATCCTTGAGGTGATCGGCGAATCCTTTGTAGGCTTCCCCGAAGGCTTTTTCATACTCATCGCTGAACGGCTCCAGACCGAACAGAGGTTTAGGCTTATAGGCCCAGCCGAAGGCATAAAAGAAGGGCAGATAGAAAACGTTCATCTTGAGCTCATCGAGACAGAGACGAGCCATCTCGTCGAATCTCTCGGTATCGATCGACACATGTCCCCTCTCATATCTGAAGACCGGTTCCGGTCTGATCCATCCGGGTGAGATGCGGTATTCGGCTAGGAAGCGATACCATCTCCTGAGCGATTCCGCATCCGGCATCACGTTCCATCCCGGACCGTTCCTGAGGTCGAATATCACCTTCAGGCTGTTTTGGCGGGGCAGGGCGAAACGCCAGACATGCACGACGATAGGGATCTCGATCGGCTTAACGCCTTCGGCCTCGATCCTCACACTTCCTTCGTAATCGCCCGGTTTGGCCCCTTCCGGCACATGGATTACGATCACAACGGGCACGGTTCTATTCGGCGAAAGCCTAAAGGGTTTCATCGGCGTCAGGGGATCGGGCCATTCGCCCGTCCAGCCGTCGCTTCCGCCCTCACCTTTGGGGATGAACCTGAACTGCGGGGGGAGATCGGTGGAGTAGTAGGCGCTTGGGCGATCCACCTTCACGTAACCCACGAGCCAAGGCTCTGGATCGGGGAGTTTACCTCCCTCTTTGTTTTTCACCTCGCTTACCTTAACCTCCACCTCATCAAGCGCTTTTTTCGATCTGAGGCCGATCTGGATCGTCTCGTACTCGTTCCTCGCGGCCCATACGTCTATCCTCTCCGGAGCGGGCTCGGGCGGGGTATCGGGGAAGATCTTGATCAGAGGATTCACCGGCCACGCCATCAGATCCGAACTGACTTTCATCTCAGATCTCGACTCCAGATCGCCCGTGATCGCCCGTTTGATTTCGCCGAAGAAGATCCCATCGTGCAGTATCCTTCCCGGCGCGTTAGAGGTGAGATGTAGTTCGACAAAGGCCGTCTCAGACGGACTGTGGATCAGGGAGGAGGTGAATCTCCATCCTTCGCCGGGGGATACCTGTGGATCGGTGCTGAAGGTGGGGGAATCCTTCGTCCATTTGTGGTCCTTGTCGTGCCAGTGTCCGTGAAGCCGAACGGGCGAGGAACCTTCCTCGACCTTCACAAAACCGGCGTAGAAATAAAGGGTGTTAGGTCTGGCCGGTATCTCCTGACGCCATCCGAGCCATCTGCCTTTAGCCCCTTCCGGTATTTCGATCATAGCGGCGTAATTCCCTATCCTGCCTCCTGAAACCCGCCTTCCGCCCGGATCACCCCTCCACATTTCGGGGAGCCCCTCGCCTTTCTCGAAGCTGGGGTTTCTCACCAGGTTGGCCGGGCTTGAGATCAGCTCCTTATAGCTCATCCTGCTGAAGCTCTCCTCCGACTCTGAAAGGTAGAGATCGATCCGTTTCTCGCTTTTGGGCGCAAGGTTTGCCCTGAAGATCAGCATGTCCCCGAGCCTCATGTGCGGACAGATCTCGTGATTTGCCGTGTCGATCAGGAACATGCCCAATTTGTCCTTGAGACGTGAAAAACGCCATATCACCTTACGGAGATCAGCGACGAAGAGAGCGTTGCCGAGAGGTTTATCCTCGAAGTTGCGCACTATAATCGGGACGCGCCACCTCCATCTCCCCTGAGCCCATTTTCTCTCGCCTTTGATGGATCTCAGCTCGATAGATTTCTCCCCCACGAATCGGGCTTTCAACGGCGATCGATCCACCGGTTCGAGCTCGGCATCGTCGAACCACGCCGCTCCCGTCCCATAGAGCACGGTTCCTATATGGGCGATTCGAGCGCCTTCGGGCGCCGTGAACTGCCATTCTATCGGCCTCCACCCGTAGCTTCCCTCCCCGGCGCTGAAGACCCTGTTGATCAGCCATTCCCGATCGCCGAAGACATGTATGTACCATCCGGCCTTTCCCTTCACGTCCTTCGCCTTGACCCATCCCTTAAACCTGTATCTGACTCCCGGCCGAAGGGGTATATCGCGTTGATAGAACTTCACCCAGGTCGGTTGGGCCCCGGGGTTGACGACGCACTTGACGCATCGTTTCCCGGAGTGAGCCGTCTCATCGGTCCAATAGAGGTGATGCGATTCATCCTCGCCGACCCTGATCCACTCGGATGGATCGTCACGGCCCGCCTCAAAACCCCCGTTGATAAGTCCCGATTTGATGAAATCGGGCACGGGCCAGGCCCTCGGATTATGGGCATATATGAGATATCGAGCTTCACCGCCGGCCGGGACCCACACGGGGAAGATCAGCCTGTCGCCGTTTTGAAGCCTCCCCTTTCTCCTGGGTTCACCCTCGGCCGATCTGATATCGTAGAGAAGCTCTCTTCCATCCCTGTCGCAGATTCGGATCGCCTTGATCTCCTCGTCGGTTAAGGGGATATCGGTTCCGACGATCACCTCGACGAATTCCCCCTCCAGGGGGTGATCGCTGGGATTTACCACCTCGACCGTCAGGCATCTATGCCAGTATCCCCCGCCGTCGTAGGAGAGCAAAGGGGCGCAGAACGCTGTGATCATCCAGAGCAAGCGTATGGTTTCCATCATCCAACGCCTCCTAACGGCATCAAGCCTGGGAATTCTATCACCTTGATATGCTTATGTCAACGTCCTTTGAACCTCATCGAGGGTTGGAATGGAGGGTTGCGCGCCCATGCGCGTGACGGATATCGCCGCGGCTCTGTTGGCAAGCGCAACGGCATCGATCGGGGACATCCCCGAGGCGATGGCCCATGCGAAGGCGCCGTTGAAGACATCTCCGGCGGCGGTGGCATCCACGGCCTGAACCTTGGGTGCCCTGATGTGTAACGATCGCCCCTCCGACACGTAGAGCGCCCCCTCCTCGCCGAGGGTTACGATCACGTTTTTGGCCCCTCTTCTGATAAGCGCCTTAGCCGCCTCCTGAGCTGAATCCAGATCCCTGACCTCGATCCCTGAGATCGTCTCCGCCTCAGTCTCGTTCGGCGTGAGGAAATCCACCATCTTCAGCAGATCATCCTTCACTTCGGCGGCGGGAGCGGGGTTGAGGACAACCGGCACGCCGTTTGAGGCGGCGATCGAGACCGCCTCTTCAACGGCATCCATCGGCACCTCAAACTGGGTGAGCAGGACGTCGGCGGAGATAATGGCCGATTCAGCCGCTCGAACCTCCTGGGCTGAGAGCTTGAAGTTCGCCCCAGGGGCAGCGGCTATCATGTTCTGTCCACCGGGACCGACGAATATCAGGGCGACGCCGGAGGGAGAGGAGGGGTCACGGAGGATGTAATCCGTGATTATCCCCTCCCCCTTCAGGTTCTCCATCATCTGCTCGCCGAAAGAGTCCGCGCCCACTTTGGCGATGAAAGCGACCTCGCCGCCGAGCCTTGCAGCGGCGACGGCCTGATTCGCCCCTTTCCCGCCGGGCGCCGTCATGAACTCGCCGCCGAGGATGGTCTCTCCGGGCTTGGGCAACCTCTCGACCTTAACGATCAGATCGGTGTTTGAACTCCCCACCACGGTGATCTTTGGTCTCATGAACCTCCTCCTCAGCGCAGATCGGGGATGTCAAACGGCAC
>CAZHVH010000164.1:0-7378 GCA_964535855.1 uncultured bacterium | reverse complement strand
CCAGAGGTGCTGGGATAAATCCGCAGGGGATAGGCCTTTAAGCCTGTCCCCTCCGCCATTTCCATTAGGAGGATGGAGCGATTCGAACCCTCGACCATCTGATAACTGCACTGTTACGCTGCGCGCCATATGTGCTTTCACCCTCAGACAGTATACGGTTTAAGGACAAGGATAGATAATGAATCAGATCTTAAGCGAAAGATACAGACTTGAGGCCCTGATAGGCAGAGGGGCGATGGCTGAGGTCTATAGGGCGACCGATCTGGCGGAGGACAGAACAGTTGCCATAAAGGTGCCCTATGTCGAATCGGAATCAGATCTTGGAAGGATTCGTAGGGAGGCGGAGCTCTCCATGACCCTCCGACACCCCTCCATCGTCGAGGTCTATGACGTAATCGAGCTGGAGGGTAAGATTTACATCGTCATGGAGTACGTGGAAGGGGTTAAGTTAAGCGAGATCATTCAGGAGGGCAAAATCCCCGTTGATAAAGCGCTTGATATTGCGATACAGATCTGTCATGCCCTCAATCACGCCCATCGATCAGGTGTGATCCATCGCGATATAAAACCGGATAACATCATGCTGGACAGCGATGGAAAGGTCAAGGTGATGGATTTCGGTATAGCTGAAAGGCGTGACCTGCTTAACTCGGCTCTCACAGGTGAGATAGCTGGAACGGTGCTCTACATATCCCCTGAACAGGCTCTGGGCGATGAGTTGGACGGGAGATCCGACCTCTACTCGCTCGGCGTGGTGTTGTATGAGATGCTGGTAGGCCAACCGCCTTTTAAAGGGGAAAACGCTTTGACGCTGATATATCAACATCTCGATGAACCTCCCCGGTCGTTGAAGGATTTGAATCCCACCCTCCCGGATGAGATTGAGGAGATCGTGCTGAGGCTGCTCGAAAAGGAGCCTGATAACAGATTCAGCTCAACTGAGGAGCTGGCTGAGGAGCTCATAAGGGTTAAAAGGGACATTGAAGAAGGCAAGCTGAAGGTCGAACCGACAGGAGAAGTGGAAGGTGAAGTGCCGAAATACATGGAGATGTTGAGCGAGAGTGAAAGGGAGACCCTGAAAGGGGCGTCCGATGAGGAGGTGCTAAGATACGTACTTAAGAGGGCGGAGGGGGAGAGAGAGGCCGAAAGGTTCAGAAATGCTCTGAACTACTATAAAGTGGCGGTTGAGATCCTGGATGAAATAGGGGTGGAGGACTTAAGGAAAATAGACCTGCTTTGTCAGATAGCCTGGATTTACTCTCATATTATGGGAAATTTAAGTGATGCTTTGGAGACCTATCACAGGTCGCTCGATATATGCGATCGAATAGGAGAAACGAGAAAGCGGGCTGAGATATTCAAAGAGATCGGAAACATACACTCCATAAGGGGGGAATGGGAGATCTCTAACGAAGCTTATAGGGAAAGCATGTCGCTTTTTGAGGAACTGGGTGAACTCCGTGAGCTTGGTAATATCTACAGCAACCTCAGCATGAACTACTTCGAGGAGGGAAGATGGGAACTCGCCAGGGAAAACTGCCTTCAGGCCATTAGGATAGCGGAGAATATAGGGTATATGGAGTTGCTCGCCGATTCCTACCAGCTTCTGGGTATGATCCATTCGGAGCTGAGACAATGGGATGAGGCCATCTCATACTATGAGAAGGCATTACAGGGATTTAAGGAACTTGCCGATCTCCGTCGAATAGCTCATACCAATCTAAACATGGGGGTTGCCTATTCCGAGATGGGAATGGAGCGCGAAGCGGAGGAGTGTTTCAAGCGGAGCGAGGAGATAGCGGAACAGCTTGAGGAGACAAGGCTTTTAGGGTTCGTATACATGAACATGGCTGATCTGAAATCCTCCTCGGATCCGGAAAGGGCCAAAAGGCTATGTGATGATGCTCTCTCCATAATGAGGTTGGCGGATGATAGGCCGGGTTTGGCTGAGGTATACAGGGTTTATGGCCTCATTTACACGGCGCTTGGTAAATGGGATCTAGCAGAACAATTTTTCAAAAATAGCATCGACATATATGAGGAGAACAACAACAGGATAGGTATAGCGAGAGTTTACAGGCATATGGGCGAGATGTTCAAGCGGCGGGCGGATGAGCTCTTCAGGGAGCTTGGCATCTCTCAATAGTCCTTCTAACTCGGGTTAGCTCCTCCTCCGCTCTTAACTCGGCGAAAAGCGATTCTGATTTCCTCAGACATTCCAGGGCATCTTCAAGCTTTGATCGGTCGATATACATGAGACCCATCTCATAGTAGGTCTCTGCCATACCCTGGGGGTTATCGCAGGCCCTGTAAAGTTTCAGGCTCTCTTGGAAATAACTGAGGGAATTCTCCCATCGTTTCTTCCGCCTTGATATCCTCCCGAGCAATTTATAAGCTTCGGCGATTCCGGCTTCATCCTCCATCTTCCGAAACAGATCCAGCGCTTTAGTGGCATACGTTTCGGCAGGACCGATGTTGGAGAGATTCAACAGGAACTCCGCTCTGTTGACGTATATAACAGCCAATAGAGTTATGTCACCATGTTTCTCCGCGAGCTCCGTAGCCACCTCATAACATTCCCCTGCAGCTTCCCACTCCTCACAATCGACATACGTCATGGCTAGATTCTGATATATCTGGGCCATCCCGAAGAGATAATCTGCCTCCTCATATGCTTTCAAACTAGCTTCAAAGTGATCGATAGACCTCTCCCAATCCGATTGGATACTGGCGATAACGGCAAGCCCGTTATGTGCGTCGCCACATATGAGAGGATCACCTATCCGCTCCCCGATCTCCAATGCCTGCCGATGAAGCCTAACCGCTTCATCGAGGTTGCCCCTCTGACAGGCGTTATAGGCCAGATTATTATAGATATCAGCTATATCACCCTGGCGTCCCTCCTCTTCGAACAGGGCTAGACTCTGGGAGTAATAGCTTTCGGCATCAGCCCATCGGCTTTGAAACGAGGCGATATGTCCCAGTTGTTTCAGAACCTCGGCCCGTATGGCTGAGGGCAGTTCGGGTTGATCGTCCAGAATCCGCTGATACCATTCGATGGCAGCCTCGAATTCACCCATCCGACGATAGGCTTTCCCGATAATAAGGGCGAGTTCGCCGATGAGCTCTGACCGCTCACCTAAATAGGCGAGCATGGATGTGACCATGGTTTCAAGCTGCCGTTTTAGCAGCACTCGATCCAATCTTGGGGTTTTCTCGTTCATCTCCAGGGTCTCCAGGAGGGGGGTGATCTCCTCAATGGCCGCCTTCATCCCTAAGCGGGATACGTCCGCCACCAACGATTTGAGTTTATCGACCAATTCGTGTAGATCGTTCAACGAGAGGTCCATCCCTCACCTCTTCACCCGCTTGATGTACTTTATCTTTGGCAAAGATGGTCTCCTTCGATACAGCTTTTCCATCAGTGTGCGGCGGACGTTTTCAGCGTCGTTTTTGGCCTTGAGAGATTCAAACAGCCTAAGAGCTTCCTCCAGTTGTTTCCTCGCGTTTTCAAGATCGCCTTTTTCAAGCAACATTAGACCATATGTATATCGAGCCTCGGCGAGGTTCAACCTCTGCTCTAGATCAGCGAACATCTGGATACTGCGTTCGAATGCCTTCTCGGCCTTATCCCATTCGCCCTTATGCTGGTAGATCACTCCATAGAACTTATATGCCTCAGCGACGCGCGGTTTGCCACCTATCTGGGCGAAGGAATTGAGCGCCTGCTTACAGCAAGCTTCAGCGAGCGTATAATCGGATATCTTGAAGGCGAGCTCAGTTCGGTTTAGATTCACCAGCCCTATCAGCTCGATATCTCCCACCCGTTCAGCATACTCCAAACATCGCTGATATGATTCCCCTGCTTGAGCCCATTTCCCCATATCCACCTGTAACATGCCCAAGTTGTGATAAGTCGCCGCCAATCCATGTTGGTCACCCAGTTTTTCATAGCTCGCCAAGCAGAAATCATAATGCTCTAAGGCCTTTTCGAATTCCCCCATCGCTGTGGCAAGCACGCCTAAGGCAAGATGTGCCTGAGCAATTCCCTCTTCAAGTCCGTTGGGGATAGCCGTCCGCAACGCTTCCTCATACCAGGATTGTGCCTCGTCATACCGGCTTCGTTCGAAGGCGTTATGCCCCATACAGATCTGGATATTAACCACCATATCCTGACGAGCGAGCCTGGAATACAGTTGGATGCTCTTCCTATATAGCTCCTCCGCCTCTTTGTATTTCTGCCGTTTCGATTTGATATGACCCAGCCTCATCAGGGCCTCAGCCCGCTCGACGGAGTTCTGCTGACAGTAATCCAGAGCTTTGAGGAAACAATCTTGAGCGACATCCCACTGGGCGAGTATATCATGAGATTTTCCTATTTGGATTAACAGCCTTGCTTTTTGGTGATCCGGCAGCCGTTCATCCTGTGTCAGGCGAAACAGTGATCTGAGCGGTATCTCCAACATAGACAGCACGATCTGCTGTTGTTCGTCCATCTTCTGTATCAAGCTTTGAATCAACTCAGCCTGAGCCGCTTCGTTCACCTGGCGCTGAATTCGAGCGAGAGCTTGACGGATCTCCTCTAACATCGATTCATGCAGCGATATCGATGAGCCGGACAACACCTCATCGATCGCTCCTATTAAGCTGTCAAGCTGCTTGAGCGAATCCATGGTGCGGCAACCTCTCCGCCGGATAAGCGATTTAAATTCGGAAGAGGCCAGCGGACTGAAATGCAGCTGGCCTCAACCTGGTTACCGCCGGTAAAGATAGTATTGGGATTTTTTTGAAAGGAACCTGGGGTACATTTAAGTTCCTCCCTTGGTACAGGATCATCGGCGGTCGAAGTAATATCTGGAAAAATGATCTATGTATAAAACGGCCTTTTTTCCCGTTTCATCCCACACAGCAGTGGTTTCCTCCACCCATTCTCCAAGCTTTTCGTCATAGTAATAGAGGATCAACTCGTCTGCGGTCACGTCCTTCAGCGTCGCCCAAGAGAGCTCAAGCTGCACCGGTTTATTAAAGACCGCTCCGTGAGGGCCGAAATTGAAATCGATGCGGGAAACTCCATCGCTGATGACTTCCATCGATATGAGCGTCTCCTCGTTCAGTGCACCCTCCGGTATAACCAGTCTAGTTCCCGGGGCACCGTCACCTGCCGTCAACTGACCGCCCTTCGCGTCGATCAGTCTTTCGGCATAGAAGTATCCATCGCCCCCAAATACAAGACTGACAGCTGCAATGAGGGCAACGAGTGAAACTAACAAGGTTATTCGTAAGGGGTTCCTTTGAAGCATAATTTTGTTCCTCCCTTCGGCAACCCAACCCACTTGGCCGGTTGCCAAGTGTTGTGGTTTTGCGCCTCCACCTCACGGTGGGTTTGCCCTTTCGAGGAGTCGTCCCTGTCAGGGATAGCGGAAAAATAAAAAAGCCGAACCGCCATCCCAGGGACAAACGCGTCAATCGCATCAGTCCCACGTTCTGGCAGTCCGGCTATCTTAAACGAAGCCCAGGAAAAACCTGATATCTCCGCATAAGACCCGTGACTTTGCGCCCCCGCCTCACGACGGGTTTGCCCTTTTCAGAAACGTGAGAACGCCGAAAAGACTACAACCTAGATACGAGCAAAATACATGCCATCGGGAACCCCAAGTTTGGCGGCTTTCGTCGATCGGGCGCTTAGATCGATGTTCAGAGCGGACAACATTCGACGCGAAAACCGGGTTAAAACCCTTGTCTCTTCTGCATTGATGATCATGTTTCGAAAAATAAACGGCCTGCATAGAGAGGATAACATCAGGTACGATCACAGAGTTTCAACAAGGTGTTTCCGAGCTTGATGATGTATTCGCTATTAAGCTGAAATCTGCTCGATATCCTCTCGCCGTTGACGGCCGTTCCATTGGTGCTGCCTAGATCTTCGATCCAGATCTCACCGTCCTCCAGGTCTATTCGAGCATGGGATACGGAGACGGTGGGATCATCGATTTGAATATCGTTACCTCTTCCCCTACCGATATAAACGGTTTTACCGTTCAGCTCGTATCGGGCGCCCTTTTTCGGTCCCGATATCACTAGAAGATATAGATTACCCCCTGATTCCCCTAGCCTTGTCCCACATTGGGTACAATATATATTTCCATCCCTGTTATCATACCCACATCTGGGACAGGTAATAGCCATACCGAATCAGCTCCGATTTTGAGATTTATAATTGGGCGAGGTGGAGATCGGGAGGAGGGCGGGATTAATCGGAGATCTCCCTTTCCAAAACCGCCCTCTCCAACATCGATCTGGCTTTCTCATTGCCGGGATCGAACTCAAGCAGTTTTCGCCATGTGCTTATGGCGTCTTCCAGTTTACCTTTCCTGTAATAAACCATGCCGAGCTGGAACAGAACATAGCGTGCATCGAGGGAAACCTTCGTAGATTTTATATCTCTCTCCGCCATTCCACTGACATACATAGACTTGGACTTCCAGGTGAGCTTCGCGCCACATTTACCGCAATACTTGTCCTCAGGATAGCATATATTTCCGCATTTCTCGCACTTAAACATCGCCACATCTCCCCTATAAAAAGAGATCATCGGGGATCTCTATATGGCCGAGGATAAGCTCCCCTTTATCCAGAAGTTCAAGGAAGATCTTAACGATCCTGGGATCGAAATGTCTGCCCGATTCCCTACGTATGATCTCCAGGGAATAATCTAAGCTATAAGCTTTCTTGTAGGGCCTCTCAGTCGTCAAAGCATCGAACACGTCGACGAGGCAGAGGATCCTAGCGGTAATGGGTATCTCATCACCTGACAATCCATCCGGATATCCGGTGCCGTCAAACCGCTCGTGGTGATGCCTGATAACCAATGCGGCTCCCCTCATCAGCTTCATCGGTTGGACCAATCTCCAACCGATTACCGTATGTTCCTTTATGCGTTCGTACTCCCCCGGCGTCAACCGCCCCGGCTTTTTAAGGATATCATCCTCGATCTGTATCTTCCCTATGTCGTGCAACCACCCCCCATAGGCGAGATCCCTCAGGCGCTCCATTTTCAGGCCGAGTTTTCTTCCAAGGGCCAGTGAGTAGCTGACCAATCTATCGCAATGCCCTTTGGTATAAGGATCACGTCGTTCGACAGCGTCTCCGAGTACCCTTATAAAGTCGATCGACGTCCTTCGTAATTCCTCATTGCTTTCCTCCAGCAGCTTTATTTTGTTCCTCAGCTCCTCGTTCAGAGCGTTTGTCTCCATTTGGAGCGATAATATCTGCTCCATCGTGTCTTCCGGGCCCAGCATGAACTTATAGGCTTTCTCCAGCTCGTCCAGCAACTCAGCCCTTTCCGTTCTGAGGCTGGATAGCTCCTTTTCCAATTTCA
>CAZHVH010000163.1:0-7385 GCA_964535855.1 uncultured bacterium | reverse complement strand
TATGAAAGCGACGTGCCGGAACTTCTCCTGCCTGAGCAGGTGGCGGAGGCGCTGGGACTCTACCCCGGGGTGAAGGAGGCAGTTGTGGAGCGGTATAGGGTGGCAGGTGGATCGGAGATAAGATTGCTGAGGTTAAAGGGTGCGGGGGAGGTGGAAGTGGTAGCCGAGGGACGGTCATCATCGTCCGTGACGTGTGATATGGTGGTCTCCGAAGGGGAGGATGAGCTTATAATAAGCGACAAGCTCGCCAGCAGGTTAGGGATCGTAATAATAGATCCGGCGGAGGGGATCTGGTGCTTCAGAGACGAATTGGGGAAGGTGGAGAGGAAAGGATAAAGGGAGGATCAGCATATCCCCGCTTCCTTTGGAGAGAAAATTTTTGAATCTATGTGTTTTCGGCGTCTATATAAATGAACCTGACTTATATGAGGGGGCAAGCTGTTGATTCGGCTCATCATCAGGAAGGAACTGCTGGACAATCTGCTGAGCCTCAAGTTCAGCTTGGGTATGGGGATATGCCTGCTGCTCATCGGGTTGAGCTGTTACGTCTCCACGAAAGATTATGAAAACCGCCTCAGGGATTACCAAAGCGCCATTCAGGAGTTCAGGGAGAAACCGGATGTCATCACCCCGAGGATCTATCGGAAACCGGAGATGTTGAGCATCTTCAGCCACGGTTATGAACGCCGACTGGGTAACATGGTGTGGATTTCCCCATCTGGGGAGGTTCCCTTTAGAGCGACGGGCTACACTAACTCCCCCCTGGAGGAGGAATACCGATCTGAATTTACATCCGTTGACTTTGCGTTTGTCGTTCAGATGGCTTTAAGTCTGCTGGCCATTTTTCTCTCCTACGACGCTATCTCAGGGGAACGACTGGCGGGAACCTTGAAGCTGTGTTTGTCCAACTCCATTTCACGCTCGGCGATGTTAGTGGGGAAATTTATAGGAGGTGTTCTTTCCTTGATGATCGCGCTTACTCTGAGCATGTTTTTAGGTTTGCTTATCTCCCTGCTATCACCGTTGGTCGTTTTCTCCAAAGAGGAATGGCTTCGCATTGGGGTAATGTGGCTCGGTTCAGCGTTATATCTCAGCGCCTTTTTTATGCTGGGGCTCCTGGTATCTTGCAGAACTGACCATCCGGCGACGGTGCTCCTCGTTCTGTTGCTGATTTGGACGGCGCTGCTCGTCATACTTCCCAACGTATCGGTGGTTCTGGTGGACAGGTTGATCCCCATCCCATCGGAGCGGCAGATGCAAGGACGAATTGCGGCGGTAAATGAATCTTTTCATCCTCAGTTCGAGTCACTTCTTAAGAAGTTACCCTCGTTAAACCGTGAGATTCATGTAAAACGGACGGAGCTCCATACGAGATGGGGACAAGCCATCTGGCAGGTCAAGCGGGAATATCTCAACAGGCTCTATTATCAGACAAAGTGGGTTTCTTGGCTAAACCGTCTGACATTGGGAGGTGCTTACCGATCGCTAATGGAAACCCTTGCTCGAACCGACCTTTCGGCGTATCGGCGGTTCATGGAGCATACCCGCCGTTATCACGCCGAACATCGTCGCCTGATGAAGTTGCTGTGGACGGACAGGAAACGATACGATCGGGAGAGGGAACGTTTTCTCCAGCCGTTTCAACCTCCTTCCGTTACCCTGAGCGAAAGCATTCGAGCCGGTATGTTAGACCTGATTCTGTTGTTTTTGTTCAACGTGTTATTCTTCATGACCGCATATCTGAGCTTTGCGCGCCACCAATTCTCGTAAAAGGAGAGGCGATGCTCTGGCAAATCACCAAAAAGGAGATCCTCGCAAATCTACAAAGTTTACGGTTTCCGGCGTTGGTTGTCATCTCCACAGCGCTCTTCCTGCTTAACGCCCTGTTGTTCGCCGGAAGATATGAGAAGGAGCTCAGCAGCTATAGCGAGCGGGTCACCAGAAACTGGGATGATCGAAGTACCGTCACCGTTACGCTCGAACGACGCCCCAACGTTTTGGAATTCTGCGTCGCAGAAGGGGAGAAAATCTCAAGCTTGACCCTCAAGATCGGGGGTTTAATCGAACCTATCCTGCCGGAATTCGGTCGCAACTTCACACTGCCTTATTTTAACCGGCTGGACTGGGTGTTCATCGTGAAGGTGTTATTCAGCTTGTTCGGGATTATCCTCACGTTCGATGCTATCACAGGTGAGAAGGAGCGTGGGACGCTCACTCTAATTTGCTCCAATAGCATATCCAGAGCGGCTATACTTATCGGCAAATATTTGGGGGCTACCTTCACCCTGCTTATCCCCCTGACTATGGGGATGCTATTGAACCTACTGATCCTTATTCGCTATCTGAGCATAGAACATCTCCCCCGCATTTTCGGGCTGGTTATTTTTTCGGTGATTTACATCTCTCTCTTCGTCCTATTAGGCTTGTGGATTTCCAGCAGCGTTCATCGGTCATCAACCTCATTGTTGGTATTGCTTTCGATATGGATGGTTCTCATTGTAGTCATACCGAATCTCGCCGGGATGATGACGGACTACCTCGATAAGACCCTAAGTGAATATCAATTGAGTAGGCAGTGGAGAGAGATATGGAAGACGGAGGCGGAAGAAGGGGTTAAGAGGATTGACCGACAGATTAAGAAAGGCGTGTTTCAAACTGAGGAGGAGTTGCGAAAAGCGGCGTTGAAGAAGCTGAGCCGCATCGCCGATCTGCGAATTCAGTGGGTTGAGCGGCGTAACCGATCGATACTTGCCAAGCGAACCTATGCCAGGCGGTTGGCGAGCATATCCCCAGCCGCATCATATCAATACGCCTGTGAATCGCTTGCAAATACGGGTTTCATCGCTCAACAGCGGTTTCTGCAGGCGGTTAAAAATTACTATCCTATCTACGAGGATTATGTGAGGGCTAAGGTCGGTGAAGTGGTACCGTACCGAGGAAGTTTCAGCTTCTGGTTGGACTTCAAGGGGAAACAGATTTATATCAGGTCTCCTGTGCCTAAAGCATATCAAGGTGACATGAGCGATTTTCCCCGCTTCACCGAGCCTGAGGTCCCTTCTCGTGAGAGCGTCAGCTCATTTGATCTGACAGCGCTATTGTTTTGGAATCTGCTGTTATTTCTCCTCGCTTTTCTTTCATTTCTGAGACAGGATGTTCATTGAAGGTCGAAGGAACTAAGGGGGGAATGTGAACCGTCCCGTAAAAGAGTCAAGAGGAGGTTTAAAACCATGTTAGAGGCAAGGGATTTGACCAAAAGATACGAAAACGGCGTCCTGGCGCTGGACGGGCTGAACATGAAAGTCAACCCAGGCGAAATCTACGTCATGCTCGGCGCCAACGGCGCAGGAAAAACCACCACCATCTCCCTGTTTTTCAACTTCATCGAGCCCACAAGGGGAACCGCCTTCGTGAACGACATCGAAATACCCAAGTTCCCCCTTGAGGCCAAAAAACATATGGCCTACGTCTCGGAGAACGTCCAGCTCTACGGCAATTTCACTGCAAGACAGAACCTGGAGTTCTTCGCAAAGCTGGGAGGGAGGAAGGATGTAACGCGCAAGGAGATAGATGAGACGCTGGAGAAGGTGGGATTGCCATCCGAGTCGTTCAGGAGGAGGGTCAAGACCTTCTCCAAAGGGATGCGGCAGAGATTGGGCATAGCGATAGCGATGATAAAGAGGGCGGATGCGGTGTTGCTCGATGAGCCCACATCGGGGTTAGACCCTGAGGGAGGAGCGGAGTTTCTGAAGCTTCTGAGGGAGCTTCGCTCAGAGGGCAAAGCTATCTTCATGTGCACACACGATCTTTTCAGGGCCAAGCAGATAGCGGACAGACTTGGAATACTGATGAGGGGCAAACTGGTGAGGGAGCTGAAAAGGGAGGAGGTGGAGAAGGAGGACCTTGAGGAGCTTTATCTGAGATACGTGGGATACGAAGAGAAAGAATGATTCAGAGGTTCTGAAGCTTATATATTTCGATGAATCGCCTGGGGTTCACTATCAAAATACCCTGATAAGATCCTAAGGAGATGAGATGTTTATCCCCTGATACGATGTATTCAGCTTGGAATTCCATAGCACACTCTAAAAACTTATCATCATCAGGGTCATCTTGAACAATATGGAGGCTGAACTTCGGTGAAACAACCTCAGCATATGTCTTTATATCTTCGATTATTAAGCGGGATTCATGGAGGGTAAAGAAAAATTTGAATCGAAGTTTCTCCTTGATTTCATCGAGAATAGGCTGGCTGACAGCTAAGGAAATCCATCTCCTCCGCGCTAACCAAATGCATTTTCTCGGATTACCCGACCAGAATATCGAGGAGATGAAGACATTGGTGTCGTATACGGCCCTAATCATGCTTTATCTTCATGCAGGATCTGATCTATTAGCTCCATCTTCTCTTCCTCAGAAAGGGCCTGAGGATCAATGTTTCTATCTCTGCAAATTCGAAGGAATTTTTCTTCGCCGATCTCGCAGATTCGCTTGAAATTCTCATCGGTCTGGAGGATAAGCTGGTTTAACAGCTTTTCCTTCATCTCAAAAGGCAATTGCTGAACTAACTTTAAGACTTGTTCCTCGGTGATATTCAACACGGGCATGCAAGTCCCTCCTTTCAGGAGGAATTTTAGCACTTTTAAAGTCAACTGTCAATGAAGCTCGGAGGTGTAAAGAGGTCATGAAGTGGACGATGATTTTAATCCTTCTACTTTCATCCCTCCTTTCCATCGCCCAGGTTGAATCCCCTCAGACCAAGGAGGAAAGGCTGCGCGAGCTGACCCTCCAGCAGGCCGAACTGGCACTCCAACAGGCCAGGGCGAACATGAACAAAAAGAAAGCCGACCTGGAGGCGATGCAGGAACTCTTCGACAAGGACGTCATCACAAAACAGGAGCTCAACAGGGCCGGGGAGGAATACGATAGAGCGGTCCTGGAGTATGAAAACGCAAAGCTGAAGCTTCAACAGACGGAGCTGGATACCCTCAAGGAGGCATGGCATATAGCGATCCAAAACACAAAGCTCTACGAGACAAAAGAGGGGAAGAAAATGCTGGAGGTAACGCTGCAAAACACATCGAAACAGGTCTATCTGGAGCGAACCTCAAAACTCCTGGGACGGGATGTATGGGTGAGCGCTGATATAGGGAACGTGATGGTATCCATCAAGGACCCTCAGGGAGCCATAATCGCCCAACCCTATGAGCGGATCATACCCAAGTTGGGATATCGGGAATCCAAAACCCTACAGTTCGAGCTGATAAAAGAGGTGCAGGATGTGGTCGTCTCGCTGAAATACATGGACATCACGGACGAGAGGACGATCTATCTTCATTCCGAGGAACCGTATATCACCATCGTCAACTCACGGAAATACAAGGCTTCAGACGGAACGGATCATCTGGAGATATCCCTCAGATACGGCACTCCCGGAGGGGAGGCAAAATCGGAGATGGCAGCTATAGAGATAAGCAGGGTGGTCGTGTCGGTGCAGGACGAGATGGGGGCGATAATAGGGATACCGCTTGAGCTCAAGATCCCATCCATCAAGCTCGGCGAGACCAAGAATCTGGACTTCCAATTGAGGAAGAACGTCGATAAGGTCACATTATCACTCAACTATCTGGAGAGGGAACACACCAAGACCATCTATCTCGAGCCTGAAACCCGCCATGTCTCCATCCTCCAGGCCAAGAAGTATCGAGCCCCTGACGGGCTGAAACACGTCCAGCTTCTGCTGAAGAACACGTCCAAGACGGAGGTGAGGTCGGGCTCCGGCTCCGCCGCAAATGAGATCAGGGACCTTTACGTCTCGCTCAAAGACGGGACGGGCACGATCATAGCTCAGCCCTATGAGATCAAGGTTGACCTCCTCACTTATAATCAGACGGTGAGCTTGGATTTCACGCTGCAGAAGGATGTGGACGAGGTAACCGTATCCCTGAACTATCTTGGTCGTAACGAGGAGAAGAAGGTATATCTGCAGAAGGAGTCAGCCGAGGATGTGGTGAGTATCTCCTCGTTGAGGTTTTCGCAGGAGGGGAACCTAGGCGGTAGCGTATCGTATGATCTCGTTCTGGACAGGCTTGCCGAGACGGAAAGGACGTTTCAGCTCAAGATCATCAACCTGCCAGAGCAGTTGAGCTATCAGTTCCTCGACCCTCAGACCAACACGAGACTCTCCCAGCTCAAATTCACCAGGGAACACTCCCGATATACCCTATCGCTCGTGATCTATATCCCCGAGACGCTCGATCTGAGGATGCTGGATAAGCCCGTAAAGTTCGCAGTGGCCGTTGTGGGGGATAGGGAGTCGGCGAGGCTCGGAAGGGGAGAGAGATTACAGCTCGGTGAAGATCAGATCAAAGGGATAAAAGGTGGGGTGGAATGGCTTGAGCTTGTTCCAAGAGGGATTGCGGAGATGGAGCTATGGGCGTCAAATCTCTATCACGAGATCAAACGTGGGGAAAAGGTTATGATGAGCATGACCCTCAAGAACACGGGCACAAAGAGGCTCAGTAAGATAAGGATGGAGACGACGCTTCCTCCGGGATGGAAGGGGGAGATCTCGCCTGAGATGGTAGAGGGTTTAGGTCTAAATGACGAAAGAGAGGTGAGACTCTCCTTCACCCCTCCTGACGGAGTGGACGTAGGGGATTACGAGGTGAAGGTCAAGGCGGGATGCGAGGTGGAGGGGAGATTGATAGAGACTCCTGAAAAAACCGTTCGGATACACATCTCCGCACCGACGAGCATCTCGATGAGCGCGATATTGGTGATAGGGCTGATACTCATGATCGGCGCCGTGGCATTCTTGACGGTCAAGATAAGCAGAAGATGAAATCAATCTTTCAAAAGCACCACTTCTCTCCAGTAATCTTCTAAATCGTCTGCTAGACATAGGGGGGATTTTACGGGACATCAACTGTAACCTCGAACGGGATTAACACTTGAGACTCTTCGAGGAGAAACTCGCGAAGATGATCCAAAGGCACAGGGCGAATCTCCTTTTCAAGCCCGTTTTCAAGCATATAACTCAAATACTCCTCACAGGCTTCCCGAAGCATCTCCTTGGCGTCCTCGAGGGTTTCGCCCTGACTTGCGACGTTCAGCTCCAAACAAAGGACAACATAGTATTTCCCGGACTTTTTGGCAAGCCCGGTGCATCTCCTGAGCATGAAGAACACCTCCGAGATCATATGACCGATAAATAGTATAACAAAATCCCCTGGAGGATGCAGCATGAAAAAGATGATTACGCTGATCGGGATGCTGGTGGCCATCAGTTCAGCGTCGGCCCAGATCTTAAGCCTGGATGAATGCCTGCGTTGGGCAATGGAGAGGAATGAATCGGTCCTGAAGGCGAAACAATCCCTCCGCAAGGC
>CAZHVH010000162.1:0-7391 GCA_964535855.1 uncultured bacterium | reverse complement strand
CCTGCCTCCTGTCTCCTAATGGATAACCGCTACACTCAAGGGAAATAAGAGCGATAATTTAATAGAGATGACTCAGGATGGGGAAGGCAGTTGAAAAGGTCATGCCCAATCCCAGGTCGCCGGATATGCCGATGGCCGAGATACTCACAGCGGCGGTAACGAGGAGGATGTGAGATGGCAATTCTCAAGGACAGGGATCGTGAGACATTGCTGAGGGAATTTGAAAAACTCACCGGTAAGGTCAAGCTCATCTATTTCACACAGGAGTTCGAATGTGAGTTCTGTGAGATAACGGGCAACCTGTTGAGGGAGGTGGCGGAGCTTTCGGATAAGATCGATCTGGAGGTATATGACTTCCAGAAAGATCAGGATAAAGCCGAAAGCTACGGGATAGACAAGATCCCAGCCGTGGTCGTTGAAGGTGAGAGGGATTACGGCATCAGGTTCTTCGGCGTGCCCACCGGATACGAGTTCGCCTCGCTGATCGAGGATATACTGCTGGTTTCGAAGGGCGATCCCGGCCTTTCGCCCAAAACCCTGGAGCAGATATCGGGGATCGACAAGCCGGTTCACATCCAGGTCTTCATAACGCAAACCTGTCCCTACTGCCCGCGGGCGGTGATCCTGGCCCATAAACTCGCCATGGCTTCAGATCTTATAAGGGCCGACATGGTCGGGGCGATAGAGTTTCCGCACCTTGCCAACAGATATCGGGTCTTCGGCGTGCCGAAGATCGTCGTGAACGAGGAACACAGCTTTGAAGGGGCGCTTCCCGAACCCCTTTTCGTGGCGGAGGTGTTGAAAGGGATTGGACGATAAGGACCGTGTTTTCATGAAGAGGGCGCTGGATCTGGCCGCGAAGGCCAGAGGCAGAACCAGCCCCAATCCGATGGTTGGCGCTGTCATCGTCAGGGATGGCCGTGTCGTCGGGGAGGGATATCACGAGAGGGCGGGTCTGCCGCATGCCGAGGTGGTGGCACTGGAACAGGCAGGCGAGTTGGCGAAAGGAGCAACACTCTACGTCACCCTGGAACCCTGCTGTCACTGGGGCAGGACCCCGCCGTGCACGAAGGCCATCATCCGATCGGGCATAAAGGAGGTGATCATCGCCACGCTCGATCCCAACCCTCTTGTCTCCGGAAAAGGGGTGGATGAGCTGCGACGAAACGGGATCGAGGTGGAGATCGGCCTGATGGAGGAGGAGGCGCGGAAACTCAACGAGTTCTTCTTCAAGCACATCACCACGGGTTTGCCCTTCGTCATACTCAAGATCGCCATGAGCCTTGACGGGAAGATCGCAACCGTCACGGGTGAATCCCGGTGGATAACTTCTCCCCAATCGAGAAGGATGGTACATGAGCTCCGAGATCAGGTCGATGCCGTGATGGTCGGGATCGGAACCGTCCTGAAGGACGATCCGCGGCTGACGACAAGGCTGCCGGAGGGAGAGGGAAAAGATCCGATCCGCGTCATCTTGGACTCATACGCTCGAACGCCCCCAACCGCAAGGGTGATAAACCCCCGTAGCTCTGCCTCCACGATCATCGCCACAACCACGAAGGCCGATGCGGGAAGGGTGAAAGCGTTGCGTGAGGCAGGCGCCGAGGTGGCGGTGCTCGATGAGGATGAAGAGGGCAGGGTTGATCTGAAATCGCTTATGGAGTATCTCGGCGGAAGGTCTATCCAGAGCCTGCTGGTGGAAGGGGGATCTGAGGTGGCGGGCTCGATGCTCATGAGGGGGTTCGTGGATAAGGTGATGTTCTTCATCGCCCCGAAGATAATCGGCGGCGCGGATGCGCCGACGCCGATCGGGGGAATAGGCGTCCGAAGGCTTTCCGAGGCCATCACACTTAAGGAGGTCGAGGTGAAAAGGATCGGGCCGGATATACTGATACAGGGGTATGTAGAGCGATGTTGATCGTAACCCTCCTTTGGCTCATCATGACATCGCCCCGGGAATTCCCCATCTGCGACGCGCCGGGGGATCAGCTTTTCCCCTCAGCGGTGCCGGGCGAGGGCGGGATGATCCTCGTCTGGCTCGACGGCAGGGAGGGGAAGCCGACCCTCTTCGCACAGAAGATCGATCGAGAGGGGAGAAAACTCTGGAGGGAGGACGTTCCCCTTTGCAGATCGGGTGGGAAACTGTTCGCGCCACAGGCCGTCGCGGATGGATCAGGCGGAGCTATAGTTGTCTGGGTTGAGCTGAGAGGTAGGGACAAGGATATCTATGCCCAGAGGATCTCCGGCGACGGGAAGGCGATGTGGGGCGAGAAGGGCAAGCCGGTGTGCGTCGAGAGGGGACTTCAGGATAACCCCACCTTGATCCCCGACGGGAACGGCGGGGCGATCGTAGCTTGGGAGGACTGGCGTAACGGCAATCAGGACATCTATGCTCAGAGGATCTCACACGAGGGTGATCCGGTCTGGAGCGAAAACGGCGTGCCGGTCTGCGATGCCCCCGGCGATCAATATGATCCCTCCTCGGCCGCGGATGGAGAGGGCGGAGCTGTGGTCGTGTGGTGGGACATCACATCTGAAAGATGGGACGTCAGGGCACAGAGGATATCGAAGGAGGGCCGGAGGATATGGAACCTTGAGGGGGTACCGGTCTGCAGGACGGCCGGTGGTAGAGGATCGCCCAGGGTGATCTCGGACGGCTCCGGCGGAGCCTTCGTCGTGTGGGTGGATTACCGACGGGATAATGGCACTTTCAGAAACGGCGATATCTACGCCCAACGCCTCAGCCCTGACGGGAGGATGATATGGGATGAGGGAGGGGTGGCGATATGCGACGCGGACGGGAACCAACAATCGCCTGTCGCCGTAAACGACGGCTCCGGCGGGATGGTCGTCGCGTGGTGGGATGAGAGGGACGTGTACGCCGACGTCTACGCCCAGCACCTCGACGGCGATGGGAGGATACTCTGGGAGCAAAACGGCAAACCGATATGTCAGGCAAGGGGTGTGCAGAAGGACGTGCATATAATCTCCGCTGGAGAGGATGAAACGGCGATATTCTGGAGGGATTTCAGGGAGGACTATAAGTTCCAGCCGGGGGATTTCATATTCGTTCAGTGTCTGAGCTTGAGTGAGGGCAAGATCAGATTTCAACCTGACGGAATCCCCGTTACCAAATCCCCGGGTGAGAAGCCGCTCCTCTCAGCGGCGTATGACGGGAAGGGATGGCTGCTTTTCCTCTGGAGCGCTAAGGTGAAGGAGGATAGCGACATCTTCGGAAGGTGGCTCAACGTGAGAGCGAGGTGAAGATGCGTTCAACGTTCCAACGTTTAACGTTCAACGTTCACAGGATGTTGCTCGTTTTTGTCCTTCTGACGAGCGGATGTAATCCCCTCTTCTGGCGGGAAGCCCCGAGGCCCATCATCGATAAGGAAACGCTTGATCTCATCGGCCGATACTCGTCTCAGGCGCAAAAAGCGGCCAGCTCCGGTGATCTCAAAAGGGCCGAGGAGCTGTATATGTGGGCGCTTGCCCTTAACCCGAACTCCGCCGAGCTTCATGCCAAGCTCGCCGGGGTCTACGTCGCCCGAGATGAGATCGAAAAGGCGATAGACGAATTCCAAAGATCGCTCACCCTCGATCCCACAAACGTCCCAAACAGAAATTACCTCGGCTTTCTCTATGAAAAGCTGGGCAAATACCGGCGGGCGGCCGAGGAGTACGAAAGCGCCCTTGAGGTGGACCCGAAAAACCTCTACGCTCTCATCCACCTCGGTCTTGCCTATAGACAGCAGAGGAGGCTGCTTGAGGCGGAGGCCGTGCTTAAAACGGCGGCCAACCTGGACCCCGAATGCAGGAACCCCGACAGCCAGAACCTCTATAACTACCTGGGACTGGTCTACCAGGATATGGGTAAATATGATAAGGCGATCGAGGCGTACAAAAAATCGATCCGGATCTCCCCGAACGATACCTGGGCGCATAATCAACTGGGATCGCTCTATGAGGCGCTGGGAAGGCTTTATGAGGCTCAGATGGAGTTCCTGGAGACGCTGAAATACGATCCGCAGAACGCCTTTGCGCTGGCAAGGCTGAGCGAGATCCAACAGAAGGTAATAGCCGGCAGGATAAACGTCCAGCCGGTGGAGATCTCCGCCGTCGACGTGAGCTCCATCCTGAAGGGTGCACCATCGTCGGCCGATTACCCGGAGGCGGATGCCGTCGTGCTGCTCAATAAGTTCAGTCAAGAGGTGGGGGAAAACGGTCTCTCCCGATTCACCGTCCACCAGATCATCAAGATCCTCACCTGGCGCGGCGTGCGGAGATACGGACAGGTGGCGATCCCGTTCAACAGGAGATACCAGAACATAGGCGTCAACGTCGCAAAGACATACCTGCCCGACGGAACGATCCTCAAGCCCGCCGATGACGCCTTCACGGACGTAACCCCCCCGGGGCTGACCGAGTTCAACCTCTTCTCGGACATGATGTGGAAGGTGATCACCATGCCGGGCGTAGCTCCGGGGGCGGTGATAGAGTATGAGGCGACCATAGAGGACATAAGGGGGAATCTGGTTAAAGGGAAGGTATGGTTCTGGGGAGGGATGAGCTTCCAGGGATACGACCCGATACTCAGATCGGAATACGACCTGAAGGTGCCTGATGGACAGTCCATCCTCTGGAAATCCTATAACTGCGAGCTGAAACCTGAGATCAAAAAGGAGGGGGGCTTCACCGTTTACACCTGGCGATACGGCCGGAGCGAAGGTCTAAAGGATGAGCCCGGGATGCCGCCGACTGAGGAGATCGTCCCCCGTTTCAGCTTCTCATCGATAAAGGGTTGGGATAAGGTGGCGGGGTGGTTTAACGGCCTCATATCCGAAAAGAGGAAACCCGGGCCTCAGATCGTCCAGAAGGTCGAGGAGCTGACCGCCGGGATGGAGGACGAGGAGGAGAAGATCAGGGCGATATACGATTTCGTCGCCTCGAAGATACGCTACGTCGGGCTTGAGCTCGGTGAAGGGATATATCAGCCTCATTCGGCAGGGGACGTACTTGAAAACGGATATGGGGATTGTAAGGATAAGGTCGTCCTGATCCTGGCGATGCTGGATGTCATAGGGGTTAAGGGATACCCCGCCATGCTCAGCCCCCGTCCCGGCGCCGATGCGGACGGATCCCTTCCCTCTCCCGGTCAGTTCGGCCATCTCATCGCCGTCCTCCCCCGGGAGAACGGTTATCTCTGGCTCGATCCCACGGCCGAGACCTGTCCATACGGCGATCTGCCATTCGCCGATCAGGGACGAAAGGCCTTTGTGATCAAGAGGGACGGAGGGTGGGAGTTCGCCGTGACCCCCATCTTCCCCGCCGAGCGAAACCTCTTGAGCTTCAGATGCTCGCTGAAGCTGATGCCCGACGGGGCGATCAAAGGTAGGGAGATCATCTCCTCAAGCGGCCAACAGGCCATGATCCAGAGGCTGGCCTATAGATACATACCGGAACACAGGCTGAAGGAGTTCCTGCAGATGGATCTGGCGACCAGATATCCGGGGGCGAAGGTGGAGGAGGTTAAAACGAGTGATCCACATGAGATGCAGGATCCGTTCGAGGTGAACATATCCTTCTCAGCCCCTCAATACCCCATCCGCTCGGACGGCTCCTTCGTCCTGACCATGCCGGGATATAGGTTTTCGGATATGGCGGCGATGGTGGCTAAGGAGAAAAGGAGATACAGCCTCGATCTGGGTTATCCCTCCATCTATGAGAGGGAGGTGAAGATCGCCCTGCCGCGAGGGTTCGAGCCTGAGGATCTGCCCGATCCGATCTCGTTTGAAAACGACCTGGGCCAATTCGAGAGAGCCGTCGAACGGATCGAGGACGGACTGATATACCGGATGAGATTTGAGCTCAAGAGGGGCATCGTGGATCCCAAAAGGTACCGTGAGGCCAAGGATCTGATTGAGACGCTCGCTCGTGAGGACAGGGTTGCCATCCTCATCAGGCGAACCGGATGGAAGGAGGCAAAGGCGCGATGAGGACGATCATGATCATCATCCTCCTGATATCCCCGTTCCAAGCAGCTTTGGGAGGCTGGGATTCAGTGGAGGAGGAGAAGCTGTTCCGATTTGCGAACTCCCTTTTCAAGGAGGGGGAATACAGGGCCGCCATGGCGGAGTATAAGCGGCTCATCTTCCTTTACCCGAAGGGCGATCGGGTTGATGAGGCCCGTTACCGTATAGGGGCGTGCTATCAGAACCTGGAGTTGTACCATAACGCCATAGCGGCCTATGAGGCATATCTGGCAAGATATCCGAGATCGCCCTTGAGGGAACGGGCCAAGCTCAACATAGCGGAGTGTTATCTGCTGGCAAGAGAGAGGGAGGAGGCGAAGAGGAGGTTCGAGTTCCTGATCTCAAGCGCGGATGACGAGGTGGCGATCAGGGCGAGGTTTCTCCTGGGGCTGATGAGCGTCGAGGAGGAGGACTGGTCTGAGGCGATCAGATGGTTTCGTTCCATAATGAAGTTGTATCCCCACTCCGATCAGGCTTCCTTGGCGGGAAGCATGTACGATCTGGCACAGCGCGGCGCCTCGCTTAAAAGGCGGTCTCCACTTAAAGCAGCCCTGCTCTCAGCTCTGTTGCCGGGGATGGGACAGATATATGGCGGGAATCTTTCGAGAGGGCTCAAATTCATGGCAGCTTTCGGCCTCTCAACCATGAGCAGCATGCGCTACGCCAAGGAGGGGCATACGGCTCTGGCCGTCCATATGGGATTGCTGGCGGGCGCGATATACCTCTGGAACATCAGGGATGCATCGGATGTCGCGAAGGGAAGCAATCTGTTTTCCCGATCCCTTATCATCAGGCGTATGAGGGATCGAATAGAGAAAGCGGGCGCCTTTAAACGATGATCCGACGGGGCGGGAACTTCATTCTCATAAGCCTTGCGATCCTTACGCTTGTTTCGATCTGTGTGGCCGATGAGGCGGATCGAAACTTCAAAAAGGCCACCGAACATAGGCTCTCCGGAAGGCTTGAAAGGGCCCTCCCGCTCTACAGGAGGGTCATCGAAACCTCCAGAGAACCTCTATCGGAACATGCCCTATACCACGTAGGCGAGATATCGGCGAGTTTAGGGAGATGGGACGAATCGATCGCCGCCTTCCGACTTTATCTGAGGAGATATCCCAGAGGCGTGAGAAGAAAGGAGACGCTTCTGGGGCTAGGCGAAGGATATCTGAATGCCGGCCGATTTGACAAGGTCATCGAGGTCTATTCCGCTCTGCTTAAAGAGGGGTTAAACCCCGCCATGGCCCTGTTGAGGATCGGCAGGGGATATGAAGGGGTGGGTAAGTATAGGGAGGCGATCTCATATTACCGGAAGGTGATTGAGAGATATCCCTCCGCCTTTTACGCGGAATCGGCCATCTCCAG